>NVRM01000122.1 GCA_002400885.1 Flavobacteriaceae bacterium | reverse complement strand
GATACATGAACCCGCAATGAAAACTACATTAGAAGGGGACTTTCCGTATCTTAAAGCTTTATTAGGAGGAGGTGGATTTACACATCCGTCTGGGGAAACACGTATAGATTTTATGCGACAGTATTTAAAATTAGCGACACATACGACTCCTGTTGATGCCTTTTATGATTCGTTTGGAAATATTTGGAATTTGTAGTTGGTTTTTAAGTGGTTTTAATACTTTCTGTTTTTTAGTTTTTAAAAATTGAAGTGTTCTTCCTAATTGGAATTAAATTAGGAAGTAGTTTGTAATTATAGAAGGCTCGGGTGTTGATATAGGAATTCTTTTTAGCGCTAAATTCCCGCTTTCAAGGGAATTAGACTTTGGGTTCGACACTTAGAATGCGATGCTTGAATTGTGATATTTACAGTGTAAAATTTGAGCTCTATAATTCGAAAATGCAACTATTTTTATTCTTTACAGACGATCTATGATTCACAATCTAAACAGGTAAAGCAGCACGACACAGAGTCCTATGTCCTGTGTCAAACAGTCCTAAGTCTATCCTATAAAAAAAACATACAGTTAAGCCAATGTTTTTCCAAATGATTCACCAAGTTCAAAAAAGAAGACGGTAAGCAATAAAATAATAATGCCCAATGCGAGATAATAATACGTTTTCTTTTTCATGTTTTTATAGTAATATAGGTGAATGTACGTTTTTTTTGTGATTATAAAGGCTAAACGTCATATCGTAATCATTAATCTCGACCTAAACGATTTAAAGTTTAACAAGAAAAGAGCACGTTTTTAAGTGTCTCAATCAAGGATGATTTACAGAATAAAATAATGTTTTTCGGTCAGGATATTCAAAAGACAGGTGGCTCAATTTTCAATAAACTAGTTGAGAAACATCAATAGACTTTGATAATTGTTCTCATTTGGCCACCGCTGTTGGACGGTTGCATTGTGTAGCGTCCATGTAATTGTTTTTTTTAGATCAATTTTTGTAATGTGTAAAAAGAGTTTTTTTAGAGATGCTTACACTCATTCGGTGTCATGATAAACCAGCATACGAGCGGGTGGTAGTCTGTTTTAACCCTATAAAAGCAGGAGTGTGAAACATTAAATAGTAGGTTGTCGAAAGCAATTAATAAGAGGGGAATTCTATGTTTTAATGAGTTATTTGCAGTTTTTTCAATAAAAAGTTGTGTTTATTGCTTGAATTCATTGCATTTACAAATGTAAAAGTTACATTTGTAGAACGATTCTAAATTATGAAAACACTTTTATTTTTACTTATCCCCGTTATCTGCATTTCTCAAACGATTATTATTGGAGACCCCGACAAGTTTACGGATGCAGGAGAAGGTGATTTATATATAGACAAAGATGATATTATTTATTTGGGGATAACCGATGGTCATGTCCTAGAAATTGGCCGAAATGGAAATGTTTGGAAGAATACGAATGGAGGAAATGCTAATTCTTTAGATACTACAATTGGTTTTAAGAAAGGGAATGTAGGTATTGGGTTGACGAATCCGGACAATTCCTCTATCTTAGAATTAAGTTCTATTTCACAAGGGTTTTTACTCCCTAGAATGACAAAAGATCAAAGAGATTTAATAAACGATCCTGCCGAAGGTCTTATTGTATATTGTAGTGATTGTATCTGTATAGGGTTTCATTATTTTGATGGTGCAGGATGGAAAGATTTTAAATGTGAATCTGCAGCTTCATTTCGTTTTGACTGTGGCTCTCTTCCAAAATTGGAACTGGAGTTCACTTTAAAAACAGCGGAGACCTTGAATGTGCAAATGAAATATACTGGGATTACAAGTGGAAATGTCACTTTAAATGGAATTTCTTCTGACGGCTTTACCATCGCTTCTCAAACGATAGCTGTTATCGCTAATTTAACACGAACTATAAATATTCCAGTTTCGTATAATGGTAATGGAAGTGTTGGAGATTATACTTTTTTTCTTGAGAGTGATAGTGGTATAAATAATTGCCAGGTGGATGTGTCTGTAATTGCATTTGATGGTTTAGATGAAACGGATCCAGCACCTAGTTGTAAAGAATTATTGGCGGAATTTCCAAGTCTAGGAAATGGAGTTTACTGGATAGATCCCGATGGTCTAAATACAGGAAATGCTCCCATACAATGTAATTGCGATATGGACAATGGAGGTTGGACCTTATTAGATGGTTTTTCGGATAAGAATAATGTTTCTATATACACCAATGCAATTGGAAATGTAAATATTAGTAATAAAGCGGAACTATCTAATTCGGGGTATAGCTATAATGTGGAGAAACTACAAGTAAATTTTAATGCTACTAATTTAAATGAATATTTAATCTTTAATATTCCCTGGGGAAACGGTCGTATTACGAAGGAATTACCAATGGGGTTTAATGAAGTTCGAGTATTATTTGGAATAAATTATTGGAGTGGTGGTGTTAACGTATTACTAAATGGTATCGAGGTAGCTTCTTTACCTAATAATTCTAAAACATTTGAGATTTACGAAGGTGTGTTTAATCCAAATGATCAGATAAGTATAGAAGAAACAGGTTCTTGTATTGGAGCAATTAACTCCATTTGGGTACGGTAAATTATTTTAACTAGGATGATTTGTGTCATTTGATTCCATGTGATACATCCTTTGTTACTTCGGTTTCAGGATGTATTGTTACGTTTATATTATTGTTAGAAAGCATTATTAATACATGGTGATTTATTTAAAATTCCGGTTGGGGCACAAATAATACCAAGGCGACCGTAATATTGAATCTTGTATAGTCTACGTTAAGACATGTAGAAGCTAACATATAAAACAATTATTCAGCGATTGTTCGGGGTTTCGTGTTTCCTTCAAGAATCACGAAAAACTCATGACTATTTACTGTTTAAATCGTCTATTTCTAATAAAGCATTACTTCTTATTTCATTTGCTAATGTTCCTCCATCAATATGATTCCATCCAGGAGGCATGATGATATATTTTATTTTTTCAGAAAATTTAGAGGTTGATTTTATGTCCTCCCAAAGTGCTATAAATTCATTGGATTGAGAATCGTACAGGTTTTCACTATCAATATCCTTCATCGTTCCATATACAGGAGGCTCTGTTGCTATTTCATTTTGATAGGTGTTAAATAATAAATCCCAGATACTTAAGGACTCTCCATAATTTCGATCTAAGTAGATTGGATTAGTACTGTGGTGTACTCTGTGGGCCGAWGGACTAATAAATAATTTTTCAATCCAATAGCGTTTTTTGTTTGGTACCAAGTTYTCGCTAATATGAACGCATATTCCATAAAACCGACCTAATATTTCAATTATTAAAAGAAGAAAAGGRTGAAACCCAAGTARTGGAAGCCAAATAATAACATGTGGCAKTAATAAAAAATCWGCAATAGACCCTCTAAATGCAACGGAAAGTTTCATTTCYTTAGGAGTGTGGTGTACATTATGKAGGCACCAAAAAAGYCGTATTGTRTGAGAAAGTCTATGAATTAAATAAAACATAAAATCATAAAACACCCAAGCTAAAACCCATACATACCATTGAAATCCTAAYTCAAAAAATTTGAACTKAAAWAYCCAAAACATAAAGGTGATTAAGAATAGCTTATTRATAATGAATATTGGAAAAAAAGATAGCATAGCGCTAAAGGCRCTTACTTTCATTTCTTTACGTCTYTTTATYTCTTTTTTTASGGTCAGAATTCCCCATTCAATAAGCACGGCTATAAATGCAATTCCTGTGACTATTAWGGGMGCGAGTTCTGAAAAATATTTAATTGTAGACTCCATTTTAAAAATYGGTTTTTAAAAAWTACTTNGTTTAGTATTCGTAAAGGGGNAGTATTGTGTGTTGAAATATACATTTTTTTTWAAMTWAAANCATTGTCATATGTGATGTGTAGYTGTTTTAKTTRCTTGTAAAAYAGYRTATTRTCCGTAGYTGTNCTGTTGTTCTRTTTTTTAATGCTTGTTCGGTCGTATTGTCGCAATATGTTCTTTTGGKTTTTTATAGGATTTATTCACTTKYGGAATTGTGCCCTTAKGAAGTGTATTTRTCAWAATATTCRGCAAAAGCWTCTAGYTGAAATCGATTTGCCTTTTTTCCAATGATAGTGTTTTTTCCAATGATTTCAAATGCGTGAAAAGCACCTTTATATACRTTGAATTTTACAGGTATGTTTTTTCTTTTTAGAGCGTTAACATAATTTATAGTTTCATCTTTAAAAGGTTCGAGGTCTCCAACAAAGGTAATTGTTGGGGGGAAATGAGTGTAATCATTATTGAGTGCTGGAGAAGCATAAGTAGGAATGGGTTTTTTTACCTTTTCAAGGTATAAGCGCCATCCTAGGGCATTGGTTTTTACATTCCAAACAGGAACTGAGTTCATGTTTTTAGCCGATGTTGTCTGCTGTCGATGATCTATCATAGGATAAATAGGCATCTGAAATGCAATGTCAACATCTTTAGTGTCTCGTGCTTTTAAGGTGACTGCAGCAGTCAATCCTCCGCCAGCACTGTGTCCTGCTATGATAAATTTAGAAGAGTTAATCCCTAGTAATGCTGCATTTTCTTTCATCCATAACAAGGTGTCGTAACAGTCATTAAATCCTGATGGATATGGGTTTTTTAATGATTTTCTATAGTCTGGAGCAACGATTACACATGGTCGTGTATCAATAAATTGTTCGATCACTTTTAAAGATCCTTCAGGAACACCTAGCATATATCCACCACCATGATTATAAAGTAAGCCCGGTAGTTTTTTATCAGAATTAACGGGTTTAAAAACTCTAATACGTATGTCTGGGCCGTTATTTTTACTAGGAATAAAATATTCTTTACAATCGAGGCCTTCTATGTTTTTTCTTTTTAAAATCCCCATGAGGAGGTTCATAATATTAAGTGTCCATTTTTTAGTCATAAAATAAGCGAGTATTTTCATCGGTAGCATAAACTTCCTTAATTCTTTGTCGTACATTTTTTTTGTTATTTTCATAGGTGTGTCGGCAATTTAAAGAAGTCTTGTCTGGATTTTAATTAACTTTTTATGAGTGTGTTGGCTTATGTGCTTCGAGTTTGTATTGATTAAAGTTAGAATTAGGTAGTGTGCTTTCTGATTTAGGATATCTTCTTTTATGATTATAAAATGATCGGTGTTTCTGTATTGATTTTTGTGAATTTAAACCTTCTGTTTGCCTATCATGATTGGACTTTTCTATTTCTAAATTACGTATTAAATTCGGATATACATTTTTAGTCTTATATCTAAGAGTCATGCATGCTGTTT
>NVRM01000121.1 GCA_002400885.1 Flavobacteriaceae bacterium | reverse complement strand
ATATGTCATGGAGGATCTAGCGGTGAAATTGCCTCGAATTTAAACCTATTGGCAGGTAAAAGTTACAGCGACCTTGTAAGTATTGCAGCGAAGAATTCGGACCTTTTACGTGTGAAACCATTTTCTATAAAGGAAAGTTTTATGGTGAAAGTACTCAATAATAAAGGACTTAGTTTTGAACATTCAGCAAGTATTAGTACCACCAATGAATCAAAAAAACTGATAGAAAACTGGATCCTTAAAGGCGCCTTCAATGACTAATGATTGTGGTATTTAGACGCTTCCTAACACGTGGATTAGGGGGCTTGATTTTGTTGTTTATTTCTTGCGAATACGATACGATTGAATATCCCGATGTGGACATTCTTAAACCCATTGGTTTTCGTCAGGATATCTTGCCATTGTTTAAATCGTCTTGTGTTTCCTGTCATAATAATGCTTCGAATCCACCTGTTTTAGTGACCGAAATTGCTTTTCAAGCATTGATAAATGGAAATTATTTGAAGCTTAAAAACCCGGAAGAGAGTCGCTTGATGCGGAAGTTATATACAAACCACCCAGACAATGAAACTCCGACAAAAAATGAACTACAAATGCTGTTGAAATGGATGAAAGAAGGAGCTTTAAATAATTAATAAGTAGCGTATATGTTGATGAAGAAATGTGTGTTTGTGCTATTTTTATGCATAGTGAATGTTGTAGGATGGGCACAAGATAGCGTGGAACCGATTCCGTTGAAAAGTATGTTTTGGGGAACTCGTTTGGTAGATGCCCACACGACCAATCTTTTAAATAAAAGGGCCTTTAGTTTTGAAATATTACACAGGTTTCAGACCGTAGCATCTGGGATGAGTACCATGTTTGGCGTATATGGATCTTCCAATATTGCGATGGGGGTCAACTATGGACTTTTAAATAAGTTTCAAATTGGTTTTCTAAGTGAGAAAATGAGTAAAACACAGGAGTTTTCTTGTAAATATAGTCTGTTGCAACAAAATATTGACAATAGTATTCCGGTATCTATAGCCTATAATGGAATGCTGTCTATTGATGGTAGGGCAAGGGAGAAATTTGGAAAACACTATCGTTTTACCAATCGGTTGTTTTATACACATCAACTGATCGTGTCCAAACAAATTGCCTATAAGTTTAATCTGGCGACCTGGTTAAGCATTGTTCATTTTAATAAGGTGAGTCCACTTTTTCAGGCGGATAAATTTGAATTGGCGATGGCGGTTGGATATCGGTTTCACCGTGGTAAATCTGTTTTTATAAGGTATATGCATCCTTGGGATATGCACTTGTTCGAAGCCAAGAAAAAAGGAGTGATCAAACCTAAACCGGGACTTTCAATAGGTATTGAAACAGGAACGTCTTCACATAAATTTCAAGTGTTTTTTAGCACAAGAAAGCAGCTAGGCTTGGCAAAAGACCTCCTCAAAAGTAGTAATTCGATTGCGTTTAAAAACCTAAGCTTGGGCTTTAATATGAAAATCGATATTTGGAAGCATCATAAATAAAGCGTCAGGTATAAAATAGTGACTATAGGGATGACCGCTAAAGTACGTGCTAATTAATAAAATAGAACACATGAAAATTTTTACTGTAATTTTAATTACTTTTGGGCTTTTTACATCGCTTGGGACACAAGAGTGGACGGAGGGGAGTGACCCGAATGAATTAGAATTGATAGCTCACAAAATACAGTATCAAAAGGAAGCTTACACCTTAAATCAAGCAGTGGATTTACAGGGGGTATCTCAGTATTATTTTATAGATATTGCTGCTTTTCCGTGTAAGGGAAAAAAGGAATGTAAATTGACGCAACTCCGCATGTACTGGGATGTTAAAGGTGATTTTTTAAGTATTGAAGTGGAGGAGTCTACTCCGCTAACCAAATTGAATCATAAAAAATTTACGGACAAAGACTATGTGAAATTACACGGTATCTTATTGGATGATTCCTCCGATTTTAAATTTTTAACACTGGAGGACTTAACGGAAAGACAAGCAGAAAATTCTTTTTATGAAACCGATGCTGTGTCCGGTGCCACGATTAGTTCTCGCGATTTTGAATGCATCCATGGGGCTGTGAAAACAACCTTTCAGTTATGGCATTTTGCCAATGGAAGTCTCAAGGATAGTATTAAAAAAATCGAAGAAAAACAGGAGAAACATTTCTTGAAAACAATGGGGGCTTTGGCGGCTTTCGAAAGTGAGTTCTCTCAAAGTGAAAAACGATTAGACAATCATATTCGTGTCTTTACCGAAGGGCTTTCTATTCTGAAAATTACAACTAAAAAGGAGAAAGCAAGAATAGAAAATATCGCGAATGCTATCTTGTCAAAAGGGGGGAAGCATGGGCTGGTGATGTATAATTTTTTGATTCGTAAACAACTTAAAATTGCTAAAAAAGCCATGCATCGCTTTAAAAAAACACTTTAAAAGTCCGATAATACCTTGATTTTTTATTGAAAGAGTATTTTATAAATAGCGAGGATGCCCTGAGTTTTTTGGGATGGTTTCCTGGTGAGAATTCAAATGTTAGCAGAGTTGTTTTGAGGAATAAATAGATGGAAGGGTTTAATTTATATCTAAAATTGTGATTATACAGTAATTGAAGTCTGTAAATATTGTTATTTAACAAATAAATAACAATATTTATGTAAGGCTAGTAGTACTTTTATGGCATTGAAAATAGGACTTTGTCGTAATTTGGAAATGTTGTAGATGGGTGATGATGGTGGTGAGTGTCTTATTTGAGTAGATAAACAGGCAAATAAACACTATAAAACCCATCAATTATGAAGTACAAAAAGTACCTTTGGATAGCAGGTGTGCTATTATTGACTATTTTCGGATATGCTTTTTTTAGCAGTAACGACGAGACAGAATCAGCCATTACTACAGTGGTTAAAAAAGGAGATTTTTTAGACGAAGTCATTATTTCTGGAGAAGCACAATCTACCAGTCTCAAAAAAATAAACGGACCTTCTTCGGTACGTAAATTTAAACTCAGAGACATAAAAATTCAAGATTTAATTACCGAAGGAACCATTGTTAAAGAGGGTGATTATATCGGGAAATTAGATCCTTCTGGTGTCAACGAAATGATTATTGATGCACGTTTAAACCTCGAATCGGGGCAGTCCAAATTCACACAACAGCAAATTGATACCACGCTTACTTTAAAACAAGAGCGCAGCGCTATTAAAGATTTGCGTTTTGGAATCGAGCAAAACGAATTAGAACTCAAACAATCCATCTACGAACCACCAGCAACCATCCGAAAATTAGAAATAAATTTAGAAAAAGGTACCCGTGATTTACGAGAGCGTTTGGAAAACTATTCTATTAAAAAACGTCGTGCCATTGCCAGAATGGTGGTTGTAGGAACGGAAGTCTCTAAAATCAAAAAACGATTGACAGAACTTCAAAAACTCCAGAAATCCTTTACTATTTATTCGGATGCTCCAGGAATGCTAACCTATGCAAAATCATGGAATGGTACCAAGAAAAAAGTGGGTTCTACGATAAGTATGTGGGATTTAGCCATTGCCACCTTACCTGATTTAACAAAAATGGAATCCAAGACCTATGCCAACGAAGTAGACATTCGAAAAATAAAAAAGGGATTGAAGGTTCAGATTGGTTTTGATGCGTTTCCAGAAATCAATTTGGAAGGAATTGTCACAAGTGTTGCCAATGTAGGGGAAAACAAGCGGGGTTCTGATATTAAGATTTTTCAAGTAGCCATCTTATTTAATGAAATTCACGAGAGCATTAAACCGGGAATGACCACATCCAATAGGATTCTAATTCAAAAGCAAGAAGATGTGATCATCATCCCTTTAGAAGCTGTTTTTTCTAAAGATACCATCAGTTTTTCTTATGTAAAAACAGGTTTTTCTATTCAGAAAAGACAAATTGTATTGGGCGATGCCAATCTAGATCAAGTAATTGTAAAAAGAGGATTAGCGGTAGATGAAGTCATTTATTTAAACGAGCCAGAAGGCTATGATTCGGAAGCTATTAAAATGCTAAAGCAGGAAGATGATAGATAAAATGCTGTTAGAACGGATAAAGTCTAATTTTTACGAAGCGGGTCGGATTATTATAATCAATAAGRTGCGYACGTTTTTAACGGCTTTAGGAATCATTTTTGGGGTGGCCGCTGTCATTGCCATGATGTCTATWGGRAAAGGTGCTGAAAARGAAATTTTAGCCCAGTTGGAAYTKATAGGTGTGAACAATATTGTAATCACRCCCATTYCAGATMTCSYAAAAGAAGGMGCTGTAGAARGYGATGATGATGTGAGTCARTCTAAAAAGTTTTCKAARGGATTGGACMTRYTWGATGTAGMAAGYATGATKGCYAAYATCCCTTCTRTTTCRCTSGCAAGTCCAGAAATTGTATTGGAAACYTATGTAAGTAATAAAGGRCGTCAGAATTYKGTRCAATTRATAGGSGTAAGTCGTTCGTTTTTTGAGGTTTCAAATATCAAGATWAACAACGGRCRWAATTTTTCTGAATTTCAGATGCGCAATGCRTTGCCKGTKTGTATCATWGGGAAAACCATGGAAAAGAAATTGTTTCCWGGGAGTTCTGCCWTGGGGAAACARGTRAAAGTTAAGGATGTTTGGCTGAAAGTWGTWGGRGTGATWGAAGAAAAATACATTTCAGACGARGCCAAGGAAAACYTGAGYATTCGYAAYCTTAATTTAGATATTTACATTCCWATYAAATCMTTTTTGGTRCGYTACCGMGATCGTAAGGTTTTARTRGATGAGGTACAGGATAGGAGTGGAGGAATGATATTYTTTGGWGGCNNANGCAGTAATAGTGGACCTAAAAAAAGGATTCCACGGGGTAATTACCATCAATTGGATAAATTAGTTGTCCAAGTAAAAGAATCGTCCATGCTACAAGCAACCGCAAATATTATTGGGCGCATGCTCAAGCGTAGGCACAACGATGTGCAGGATTTTAAAATTACCATTCCCATTCAGTTGTTGGAACAACAGCAAAAAACCAAACAAATTTTCAATGTAGTATTGAGTATCATTGCTGGAATTTCCTTGTTAATTGGAGGGATTGGAATTATGAATATTATGTTGGCTTCTGTATTGGAACGTACCAAGGAAATAGGAATAATTCGCGCATTAGGCGCCACTAAACAAGATGTAATTCTACAGTTTTTGGCAGAGTCTGTATTGATTAGTATCGGAGGAGGTGTACTTGGAATACTCCTTGGGATCTTCAGTTCCTATGTCATAGAAATTGCCACGGGTATCGAAACCGTTTTAACCGTTTCTTCCATTGTCCTTTCGTTTATCGTAGCTACGATCATAGGATTGGT
>NVRM01000011.1 GCA_002400885.1 Flavobacteriaceae bacterium | reverse complement strand
TTTGAAATTATCAATAGTACAGAGTTTGTATTTTCAAGACCTTTAGCAGTACTCTAAACGTCATCACTGCCACTTGTTTTTTCTTGAAAAACTACCCCCCTCGAAGTGACGACGATGTGCAATTAAATTACGTCAATGATAGTACTTCCACAGAGCTTCTCTTACCTCAAAAAATAAAAAGAAGTATGCCCTTTCTGAATCCTAAAAAGGAAGCCTTGAGTACTGTAAAAGGGTGTTCTTATTGATATTTTATGTCAATAAAAAAAGAGTAATTGACCGTATTTCTACATTCAATTACTCTTTTTTTAGACCGATGGTTTAGTTCTCTAATCTCTTTTTTTCGTAGAGAATTAAAAACTAAAAACATTATTATTTTTATCAATATCTGCCATACGGTTAGTGGGGTCTATCTCTACAGATTTAACGGTTTTACTCACTGTAAAAGTATAGCTAGGCACTGCCCAAGCCCAATTTTTTAATTTGGTAGCCTTGGTTTGTTTTTGACCACGCATCATGCGTAAAGGGATGTAATAATCCTCTGACGTTCCGTCTGTATATTGAATCGTTATATCAATAGGCATTGGCATTGCCCCATATCTTTTTAAGGTAATTTTTTTATCCAACACACTGGTTACGGCATAATCTATTGTATGTGTTGTTTGTGTCCACTCATTCAAATACCACTCTAATTGTATCCCCGAAACACGTTCTGCCACCCGCTTAAAATCATTGGGTGTTGGGTGTGTAAATTTAAAATCGTCAAAATATTTTTTAAGTGATTTTTCCAAGTTTTCTTTTCCGATGATATATTCCAATTGATTTAAAAACAATGCACCCATAGAATAACTTGCAATCCCATAAGCCATATTTGATTTATAGCGATCACCGTGAGTTGTCAAAGGTTCTTGTTTTCCCGAATCTACTAAATAGTAATAGGAATTATAAGAGCCTTTAAAAATTTCTTTGGAATTTTTATTAAAAATAGCATCCATGCATTTATCAGAAATATAACTCGTAAACCCTTCGTCCATCCATGGAACTGTACTTTCATTGGTCGCTAAAATATGTTGAAACCACATGTGTGCCATTTCATGAGATGTAATTCCTGCCAAGCTACCATAACTTCTTTTTCCCGTAATCATGGTTAACATGGCGTATTCCATGCCTCCATCACCACCTTGAATAATAGAATATTGTTTGTAGGGATATTCTCCAATGTGTTTATTAAAATACTGCATAATTTCCACCGCTTTCGGTTGAAACTCTTTCCAGTTTTTTCGGTACTCCTTTCCCAATGATTTCTTATAGAAAAAATGCAAAGTACGTGCGGTATCTACGGCTATTTTATCATGAATATAATCTGGATCAGCAGCCCAACTAAAATCGTGTACATTGGGTGCTTTAAAATGCCATGTGAGTTTTTTAGCCTTATTTTTGATCATAGGTTTTGAGACATCTTCATATCCATGTCCCACTTCTTGTGGATTTTGAATATAGCCAGAGGCTGCTACGACGTATTTTTTATCAATATGTAAAGTCACATCAAAATCTCCAAAAACGCCTTGAAATTCTCTCCCTATATAAGCATGAGCTTGCCAGCCTTGATAGTCATATTCCGCCATTTTCGGATACCACTGTGTCATTGTCCAAGCAACCCCTTCCATATTATTCCGTCCGGATCTACGAATTTGAACAGGTATTTGTCCTTCAAATTTCATTTTAAATACGGTGCTTTCTTCTGATAAGATAGGCTTATTTAAGAACACTTGCAAGATCGTACCTTCTACTTTAAAAGCTACTTCTACACCGTCCTGAGTTAATGAAAGCACCTTGACATAACCTATCTCATTTGGTTTCAATAGGGCTATCCTACTTTGGTATTTAGGAGCATCTTCTGTTCCTATATTATTGACCATTCGCCTGTCAGGATCTTTCATGTTTTGCAAACGTATGTCCATTTCACTTCCCGGTTGAAAAGCATTAAAATACAAATGATAAAAAACTTGATGTAGCTCCCCTGGTGAATTATTGGTATAAGTCAATTCTTGTGTTCCGTTATATTGATACTTTTTCACATCAATATCTACGTCCATTTTATAATTCACATGCTGTTGCCAATAGCCAGGATTACTAACTTGTTTATTTTGTGAGTGTTGTGCAAAAACGGAAAGACTTAGGAATAGCATCAAAAATGCTATTGATAATTTTTTAAAGCTCATTTATGGAATTTTTTATATTATCGTTATAAAGAATACAAATGTATCAAAAATAATACCATTTTAATAAAGTATCCATTTTTAGAATAAACAGTATAAAAAAGAGCATTTCACCTTGCGATGAAATGCTCTTTAGTTATTTTTAAAACAATATTCTTATTTTCCGTTTACCATTTTATCAGCCATATAAAGTGCATTGTATGCATTTAATATTCTACCGTTTACAGACAACGTATTAAAGTTTTTACGAGTTCCTTCTGGATTTTCTTGAGATTTAGTTCCAGGAACAATCACCTCTTTATTAAATTCAATTCCAGAGTTAATAATAATATATTTCACTTGAGAAGCAGACAATGAAGGATAGTAAGATCTAACCAATGCAGCTACACCCGCAACTTCTGGAGATGCCATAGAAGTACCTTGAATAGATAAGTATCCATTGTCCTTAGGAACTGTAGAATAGATTTCAGATCCAGGAGCAAAAATATCTACTCTTGTCTTTCCGTAGTTAGAGAAACTAGAACATAAATTTTCATCAAAATGACGTGTCATAGCACCTACAGTTAAAATATTATCAACAATCTCTAAAGATCCCTTTACAGGAGAATCAGTAGGGAAATGTACATACGAAGGTAAATCGATATCTTCTCCGTTATTTCCTGCTGCTTTTACCAATAAAACATCGTGCTTTTCAGCATATTTCATCGCATCATACACCCATTTAGTGTGAGGAGAAAATGCTTTTCCAAAACTCATGTTTACCACTTTTGCTCCATTATCTACTACGTAACGAATTGCTAAAGCAACATCCTTATCATATTCATCACCATCTGGCACTGCTCTTACGGTCATAATTTGAACGTTTTTAGCAACCCCATTCATACCAATTCCGTTGTTTCTAGATGCTGCAACAATTCCTGCTACGTGTGTCCCGTGCAATTCGTCTTTACCACCACCTATTACATTGTTATTTCCGTATGATTTAGTACTCCAATCATTCGCATCATCTCCGGTAACTCTACCGTTAAAGTCCATATCGTACTGTTTGTTTGACAATAAACCATCTCTATAATCAGCAATGTCTTTTTCAGAAGCACCACGACCATAAATAGCAGTAATAGCCGCTACTTTTTGGCTTAATTCAGAATCTTCTGTTTGAATAGTAGTAACATCTGAAAGTGTAAAATCATCTTTTCCTAAATGTGTTTTAATAGTGCTAATTGCATCCATTAAAAAATTCATACGTTCTAAAGTTTTTAAACCACTTTCTGCTTTTTTAGTATAGGCCTCTTTCAATTTTTGATACAATGCAAAATCAACTTTATCAGCAATTGCAACATCAGCAATAGTTTTTCCATCGAAACGTACCTTCGCAGCTTTTAACATACGAGTTACCTCTAGTTGCTCAGGAGCCAAAGTTCCTTTTTTACCTCCTAAGAAGTTCCAACCATGCATATCATCTATATAACCGTTTTTATCATCATCGATTCCATTTCCTGCAATTTCTTTAGGATTGGTCCAAACAATGTCTTTTAAATCTTCGTGCTCAATATCAACACCAGAGTCGATAATACCAACAATTACAATCGTTGCTTTCTTCCCTTTTACAAATTCGTAAGCTCTTTCTAAACTAATCCCAGGTACAGAATCCTTAAAGATATCCATATGTGGCCAAGCCTTAATTTCCGCTGGAGTCATGGCTCCTTTTTTAGCTACAATAGCATCTGTTGCAGTAAGCAATGATGGAATAGTTACCGTAGCTTTTGTTTTTGTGCTAGCTACTTGTGTAGATTTACATCCTGTAAAGGCAATAGAAACAAGTCCTAGTCCTAAAACTAATTTATTGATTTTCATGGGTCTTCTTTTAATTGAATATTTCGTTAAATGTATAAGTGTTCTTTAATCGTACTCCTTTTTCTGTATGCTGCACAGTACAAAGCTCATTATGTGCGTCGTGCTCCAAGAATATATAGTGATTTTCATCCGCAGCTTTACTTAAAAAGGCGGCTTTTTCATCCATTGTTAACAAAGGACGTGTATCATATCCCATTACATATGGCAGTGGAATATGCCCTACTGTAGGCAATAAATCTGCTGCGTAAATAATGGTTTTATCTTGGTATTTTATGGTGGGTAACATTTGCTTTTCTGTATGGCCATCTGCAAACAATATACCAAAACCTAAGGGTGATTTTTCTAAGTAATTTCCACTTGGAATATCTACAAAATTTAATTGACCACTCAGTAATATAGGATTGATGTTTTCCTTTAAAAAGGACGCTTTTTCTCTTACATTAGGTTCGTCTGCCCAATGCCAATGGTTTTTATTAGACCAAAACTTCGCGTTTTTAAAGGCGGGTTCATATCCTGTATGCTCTTTATTCCATTGGACACTTCCTCCTACATGATCAAAATGTAAATGCGTTAAAAACACATCTGTGATTTGATCTCTATGAAACCCATGCTTGGCCAATGAAGCATCCAAACTATGGTCTCCAAACATATAATAATAACTGAAAAATTTTTCTGATTGCTTGTTCCCTACTCCGGTATCTATTAAAATAAGTCGATCTCCGTCTTCAATTAACATACAGCGCAATGCCATGTCTATTAAGTTATTAGCATCTGCAGGATTTGTACGCTGCCAAAGTGCTTTTGGGACTACGCCAAACATAGCGCCACCATCCAATTTAAAATTACCCGTTTCTATAGAAAATATCTTCATTGCGACTTACTTTAACTACAAAGGTGGTAAAAATTAACTTAAATAAATGTTAAATAAAACAAAAAATCCGCATCTAAAAGATGCGGATTTTGGAGGCGACGAACGGATTCGAACCGTTGTAGACGGTTTTGCAGACCGCTGCCTAGCCACTCGGCCACGACGCCATTATCGGTACGCAAATCTAGGTAGTTTTTAAGAAACCTACAAGACTTTTTTACTTTCTTTTCTTGCTTCTTTCCACAGTCACCATTTCTACATTCCCTCCTATAGGTGGGTTTAATTTAGAAACAGCTACGGTAGCCTTATCTACCAATTTAATTTCCTGCATAATACGTTGTAAAATACGCTCTACCACCTCTTCTAAAAGTTTAGATCTGAGGGCCATTTCTTCCTTTACTATTTTATTTAAATGTACGTAATCTACCGTGTCCGAAAGGTCATCACTCAATGCAGATTTGCGTAAATCGGCTTTTATGGTAACATCTACTCGATAATCCGAGCCTATTTTTCCTTCTTCATCTAAACAACCGTGATACGCATACACTTTTATATTGCTAACTGTAATTTTTCCCAAAATGATCTGTTTTTAAGCAAAGGTACATGTTTTTGAAAGGAGACAGGATATCATTGTTATGGAAATAGAAACAGGAATCAGGAATCAGGACATAGGACATAAGACGTAGGACTTTGGGATGCGCGTGGAAATTGACTTTTGGATGCGCATGGAAATCGACTATGGAATCAAGACGTAGGACTTTGGGATACGAATGGGAATAATTAATAACAACCCAATTTTATTACATCAAATTGCTCCACTAACAACCAGTAACCAACAAAAAAAACCAACAGTGCTCAATTCTTCCCTTTGGGGAGATGCCAAAGGCAGAGGGGGAATCCCCTTCTAGCTTAAGCCTTACAACACCACTAATTTTTCCTTAATCCCATACAAAACCATCCCTATCCGGTTTCTAACTTCTAATTTAGCAAACAGTGCTTCTCGATAACCGTCGATCGTTTTAGGACTTAAGCACATATCACTGGCTATTTCTTTGTACGTTTTATCGGTACAGGCTAATTTTAAAAACTCCAATTCACGAGGTTTTAATAACACCGCAGAAGTCCCGCTATTCGGCTGATAGGTATTTAAAATAGTCTTTGTTACCTCGGCGGTATAATAGACTCCTTTTTCTATGACATCGTTTATTCCTTGTCTTAGAATTTTTGGATGTATGTCTTTTAGTAAATAGCCTTTGGCTCCTGCACGTAACATTCTAATAATCGTAGTTTCATGATCGTCCATAGACAGTGCCAATACTTTTACATCAGGATAATGATCACTCAACCATTTTGTGGCTTCTACTCCATCCATTATGGGCATATTAATATCCATTAATATCACTGCAGGATGTACTGTATTCTCCTCAAACCATTCCATTAACTCTTTCCCGTTGCCAAGGACTTCCTGAATCGAAAACTCTTCAAAATTATCTATTAGCCCCTTCAAAGCTTGAGAGAATAATACATGATCATCTACAATAATTATTTGATGCTTTTTCATTGTTGTTTTTTTAACCATTAAAACTTTCTATTAAAATTTCTGGAAGCTTGTATTTGATATCTAATTGCGTCCCTTTTCCTAGGACGGAAGTTAACTCCAATTTTGCTCCTATTAATTTAGAACGACTTTTCATATTCAATAATCCGATACCAAGTTGTTTGTTTTTATCCTGCGTGTCAAATCCAATACCATTATCCTTGGCAATGATTTGAAGTGAGTCATCAAAATACGTCAATGTAATATTCAAGGTACTTCCTTTCGAATATTTAAGTGTGTTATTACAAAATTCTTGAATTATTCTAAACAGGATAATTTCGTGATCTGACTGAATAAGCAATGGTGTATTTATAACTGTTAATTCTGTTTTTATAAACTTTAATTTATTAAAACGTTCCACTTCCATTTGTATAGAATCTATCAAGCCTAAGTTTTTAATAATCTCTGGGCTTAAGCTTTTTGCCAAACTTCTTAATTCTTGTAAACTACTCCCTATTAACGCATTGGTTTCGGAAATTTTTTCTTGTTGATTTTCCGGTAAACTAGCTTCTATAATATTCAATTGCATTCTTGCAACAGATAATAGTTGACCTATATTATCATGAATTTCCCAGCTTATATTTTGCAAGGCTTGTTCCCTAATTTCAATTTTAGATTTGGTTAATTCCTCTTCAAATTGTTGTTGAACCTCACGTTGCTTTGCTATATATCCTACTTTCTTTTTTTGAAAAAAAGAAAACAAGACTACCACAGTAATCCCTAATAATAAGATAATAACTGTAGTTACTAATACTAGTAATTTTATTTGCCCCTCGTTTTCCATGTTTAATTATAAGCTCTTTCACTTACAATAAACCCAGTAATCATACATCCGTATAATATAAAGTTTAATGTAAGTAATATGTAATCAAATATTCCTGAAAAATTAAAAAACTCTCCGAAAATAAAAATTGGAATAATCCCAACTTGGAAAAGTAATAAGCCTAAACTTACCCAAAACAATAAGCTCTTTTTGGCAGATAGTACATTGTCCGAATTCAGACTTTCAATAAAGTACGAAACAACCGCAATAATCACAAAAAAACCAAAATAAATAATATTATACGATTGGAAACTATGGTAATAATCTTGCCTAAACAAATGATTCAAAATTACAAAAACTATATACCCTATACTCAGCACATTGAGTGTCTTTTTTGTGCTATTTGAAGTCAAATAAGCTTTAAATAAATAATTATAAAAAAGAATACATACCAAATAGTAAGTATTATACACAAAGAAAGATTTTATCTCTAAAAACTTAATAATTAGAGGCCCTGAAACCTCTACTAAGCCACTAAAGAGTAAAAAATACATCAATAAGAAAATTGGTTTTCCCTTTATCTTCTGGCTATGAAAGACTCCTACTAAAAAGGTTGAAAAAATTAAAACTGGATAAATATAATGTAACATTATTTTAATATGATTTTGGAGGCCAACCGATGGTTCCAGAATTTAGTCCATCTAGTTCAGTGTCTGATTCCGTACTAAGTTCCATCCCTTCCAGTTTATTTATTTCTGTAGTTGGCGCAAAAAACACGGTACTTAAATCACTTTTCTTAGAATGCTTAATATCCGTGCCATAAGCTCCTAAAAACACATTTAAACCTGTTAGTTTCTTCCCTTTTTCAGTTGCTTTCTCTTTTGTATATGCAATAAAATTTTCTAATTCCTCTATAGAAAACCAAGTGGAATATACATCCTGCTCTTTTTTATCATTCGTCAGTTTCTTGACAATTTTATTCATCTCCTTAGAGCGTGTTTTAATAAATTCCTTATTAAGAACTCTTGCTTGGGAAGGACTTATGAGTCCCCTAGGTTTACTTACGTCCATATTTTTTATCTTAAATTTAAGTTGTTAAATTACTAAATAATCATACATAAATAACAATTGTTAAAGATTTAAGTACCGCCTATAAACCACAACTATCTATTTTACTGCTCATTGTTTAATTAAAAAGGGGGTTTTTATAAAAAAAAGGGGATTTACCCCCTGAATAAAAACATTCATTTTACCTAATATTACAACGTATTAAAATACTCAAGTACACCATAAACCATTAGGAGAGTATCTTAAATTACAGTAAAAAAAATGACCTGTTTTTAATTAAAGAGGTCCTTTTTTTTTGTTAAAACTCTCTTTCCTTTTTTAAAGAACGCACAATAATGAACGCTTTTGCATTTATCTGCGTTTGAACATTTATATTTGCAAAAAATTAAATTAAAAATTATGGCATCAAATGTTCGTGTTCGTTTCGCACCTAGCCCTACAGGACCTTTACATATAGGCGGAGTACGTACCGCATTATTCAATTATTTATTTGCAAAAAAGCACAACGGAACTTTTATCTTACGTATTGAAGATACGGATCAAACACGTTATGTTGCCAATGCAGAACAGTATATTGTAGATGCTTTAGACTGGTGTGGAATTCCTTTTGACGAAGGGATGAACCGCAATGAAAAATTTGGTCCTTACCGTCAATCTGAACGTAAAGATATTTACAAAAAACACATTGATGAGTTGATCCAATCCGGTAATGCTTATTATGCTTTCGATACTGCTGAAGCCTTAGATGCCCACAGAAAAGATCATGAAGAAAAAGGAAAAACCTTTATTTACAATCATCACAACCGTTTAAAATTAGACAATTCCTTAAGTTTATCTGGGGATGAAGTAGCAAAACGCTTGGAAAATGGCGATAAATTTGTAGTTCGTTTTAAATCACCTACCGATAGAACTTTGGTGATGACAGACATGATTCGTGGAGAGGTGAAAATTGATACCAATGTATTAGACGATAAAATATTATTTAAAAGTGATGGGATGCCTACCTATCATTTAGCAAATATTGTAGACGATCATTTAATGGAAATTAGCCATGTCATCCGTGGAGAGGAATGGTTACCTTCTATGGCATTACACATATTGTTATACGAAGCATTTGGATGGGAAGCTCCCCAATTTGCACATTTACCACTAATTTTAAAACCCGTAGGTAAAGGAAAATTAAGCAAACGTGATGGTGATAAACTTGGGTTCCCTGTATTTCCTTTAGCCTATAAAAACGACGCTACAGGAGATGTTAGTACTGGATACAAAGAAGAAGGTTATTTTAACGATGCCTTTATTAACATGTTGGCATTTTTAGGATGGAATCCTGGAACCGAACAAGAATTATTCAACTTAGAGCAATTAATTGCTGACTTTAGCCTAGAACGTGTGAGTAAAAGTGGCGCTAAGTTTAACAAGGATAAAGCAGAGTGGTTTAACCAACAATACATGCAGTTAAAATCAAATGCCGATTTAGCTACTTTATACGCTCCTATCCTTACTGAAAAAGGAATTACTTCCGATGCTGCTTATACAGAAAAAGTAGTGGGACTGATTAAGGAACGTGCAGTTTTTGTAAAAGACTTTTGGAATTTAAGTGATTTCTTTTTCGCGAATCCAACAGAATTTGATGCTAAGGCAAGTAAAAAACAATGGAAAGAAGCAACACCTGCATTAATGCAAGAATTGATTGCTGAAATTAATAAAATAGAAGATTTCTCTTCTGAGAATATAGAAACCGAAGTAAAAGCCTGGATTACAAGTAAAGAAATAGGTTTTGGTAAGGTGATGCAACCATTCCGTTTAAGCCTTGTAGGTGCTTTAAAAGGACCTCATTTATTTGACATTGCAGCGATGATTGGAAAGGAAGCTACTCTCGCTAGATTGCAATTTGCGATTGATACATTGAGTTAGTATTGAGATATTAGAATGGAGATATTAGTGAGCAATATTATGCAAGCTCTTTGTATATATTGGACTAATTGATTTAGGAAACAGGACAATTCTTGTCACTAAAAATGTGATAAAAACTTATAAAAAAAGGAGTGAAATACGCTGTATTTTTACTCCTTTTTCATGCTTTTTAGGAGAACAGAACAAGGTTCTATAACCCACTATTTTAAGCATCATTAAAAACAGCAATAATAATTTTTAAATAAAACGATTAACAACACGATTAAAAAACATAAAATAGTATCCTTACTTTTTTATCCATAATGCAAAATTTCGACTGAAATTTACAGCCATGCTATGGAGGTAATTCTAACCTTACATAAATACCTATTGATCCCCTTAGCGTATCAATTTAACCTTTTTTTTAAGTACGATTAAATGATTGTATGCGAATCCGTATGCACCATAGTAAACAGAAAACAATGACTAATTTTTGGAATAAAAATAAAAGTGATTACAAAAAAACACTTTCACTTAGTATCCCTGTAATTATTGCCCAAGCGGGGCAAATTACAGTTGGATTAATAGATAATATAATGATTGGCCAACTCGGGACAACCGATTTTGCAGCGGCTTCTTTTAGCAATACACTTTTCAATCTTATTTTAATTTTCGGGATGGGATATTCCTTTGCTCTCACACCATTAATTGGTAAAAGTTGGGGGGAAAAAGATAATATAGCTATCGGATCTTGGATTAAAAACGGACTATTAGCAAATGTATTTATGGGGTTTTCCTTAGTATTGGTGTTGATAGGTTTGTATGTACTTATTCCATATATGGGCCAACCAGCATCCGTACTACAGCCTTCTCAGGACTATTTGTCCATCCTAATCACTTCCGTTTTTCCTATGATGATCTTTTATGCGTATAAACAATTCGCAGAAGGTATTGGAGATACCAAAACAGCAATGAAAATTATGCTTTGGGCCAATGTTATAAATATTGTAGGTAATTACATTTTTATGTATGGTAAATTAGGACTTCCTGAAATGGGACTTACAGGTGCAGGTATTGGAACATTACTCGCAAGGATATTTATGGCAGCCGCTTTTATTTTCTTGTTTTACACGAATAAGAAATATAATTTATATAAAAATTTACTACAAAAAAGTGAATTTTGTAGAGATAAATTTATGCAAATTGTAACCCTTGGGGTTCAATTAGGAGGTCAAATTGTAATGGAAGCTTGTGCTTTCGGATTGTGTGCTATCATGATGGGATGGGTGAATGAAATAGGTATGGCAGCGCATCAAATAGCGATTTCGCTATCTACCTTAGGTTTTATGATTTATCAAGGATTAGGAGCAGGTACAACCATTCGTGTGAGCCACTTTAAAGGGGCAGGTGATAAAGAAGGAATTATAAGAGTTACCAAAACATCCATGCATTTAATGTATGCCTATTGTCTCTTTTCTGTCAGCCTATACCTCGGTGGAAGAAATATACTTCCACACCTGTTTACCACAGATCTTGTCGTGATAAAATTAGCTGGACAAATGTTAATCGTATGTGGTCTTATGCAAGTATTAGATGGTATTCAAATAATACTTTCAGGTACTTTAAGAGGTTTTGCTGATGCTAAAATCCCTGCTACAATTACCTTTATATCCTATTTTATAATCTCACTTCCTTTCAGTTATGCCTGTACCTTTATTTGGGGTTTTGGTCCTGTAGGAATTTGGTTTGGCTTCCCTGTAGGCTTAGGTGTTTGTTCTTTTCTTTTTCAATTAAGATACAAATACTTACTACGTAAATTTTAAAATAAAGAAAGCTAAGAGGTGTATTAATAACACCTCTTAGCTTTCTTTATAAAATTATATGAAATAAAATCAAGCCTATGGCACTTCTTGCGCACGCTTAATTTTTTATTTTTTCACCTCCGTACTTTTTATCATACGATACTTAACCCTGGATACATTCATCATCGTATCAATCATAAAAAACGATATGTCTCTCTAATCAATCTTCATTTTATTTATGATTTAAACAATCGTATAGCGTTCCTCTTATCACAGCGGCAAGCCCTGTAACAAATAATCAGCAACTAATCAATAACTGTGTAGCATTCACTTTATCCACAGCAATGCGCCCAACAACCAGTAACTAATAGTCAACAATACTAGTTCCCCTTTTAGTACTTAAGGAGTTGTCTTTTCTACTTTTGTAATAAAGTACTTAGTATCACCCAACCAAAAAAACGTTCCCAAACGTTCTATATAGGTCAGTTTAATATTTTGACCTTGAAATTTTTTAAGATCGTTTAATACTTCGGTTTGACTGCTTTCAACTGAAAACTTAAATCGTTGTGCCTCGGAGACACCTTGACTGATTTCCCCTTCCCAAGTTTTAAATAATAATCCTTTGTGGGTGATTTTCACCAATTCCCCTGCTCTATAGCCTTCGCTATACGGTACATAATAGATAACTAAAAAGTATCCAATCAAGCCCAATATTAAGGCGAGCACACCTGTAAAAATAAATTTGCGCATTTGTGTAACAATTTGTGGGCTTAAATATACATATAATTATAAAGCATCGATTATCAGTTTAAAAAAATCGTATCTTTATTCTATTATTTTTTAACCAAAAAACAAAATTATGATTTATCTATTGATTCCTGTTGTATTCCTTTTATTTATGGGATTTTTTATTGTCAAACAACAAACCACCGCTATTGTAGAACGTTTTGGGAAATTTGTTAAAACTGCACAAGCTGGTTTAAACTTTAAAATTCCTTTCGTAGATAGAGTGGCAGGGCGTGTGAGTTTAAAAATTCAACAATTGGATGTAATTGTGGAAACAAAAACAGCTGATGATGTGTTTGTGCACCTAAAAATATCTGTTCAGTTCCAAATTTTACGTAAAAAGGTATATGATGCCTTTTATAAATTACAAAATCCAAGCGAGCAAATCACCGCTTTTATATTTGATACCGTACGTGCCGAAGTTCCAAAAATGAAACTAGATGACGTATTTATGAAAAAAGATAATATTGCACATGCCATCCAACGCGAGCTAAAAGATGCCATGTTAAACTATGGGTACGACATTGTAAAAGCCTTAGTTACGGACATCGATCCAGATCCACAGGTAAAGGAAGCAATGAACAGAATTAATGCTGCAGAACGTGAAAAAGTAGCGGCTCAGTTTGAAGGAGATGCCCAACGTATTTTAATTGTAGAACGTGCCAAAGCAGAAGCAGAAAGCAAGCGTTTACAAGGGATGGGAATTGCAGATCAACGTAGAGAAATTGCACGTGGTTTAGAAGAAAGTGTGGATGTATTAAACAAGGCAGGAATTAATAGCCAAGAAGCTTCTGCACTGATTGTAATCACCCAACATTACGATACTTTACAAAGTATAGGTTCAGCTACCAACAGTAACTTAATTTTGTTACCAAACAACCCTAATGCTGCAAGTAGCATGTTAAATGACATGGTGACAAGTTTGGTGGCTGCCAATAAAATTAACGAACCTGGAGTCCCTCCTACAAAAATTGACTAAATAATATTATTATCTACCACCTCTAGTTTAGACTACGAAACCATAGGTCCAAACGGAGGAAGTATGCTAATGATGCTTGCTACAGGAACCGCTGTAAAATTATAACACAAACATTCCTACAAGTAAAAAGCCTATTTCTAATTGAAATAGGCTTTTTTTTATATGAGAGTAACAAAGCTTATTCTTTGTCTACTTTTTTTATGTCTTCTTTTTTATCTTCATCCTCTTCTTGAGTCGCTTTTTTAAACTCTTTAATACCTCCTCCAATTCCTTTCATTAATTCAGGAATTTTTCTTCCTCCAAATAATAAAATTAAAGCACCAGCGATTAATGCCAATGATGCTGGTCCTGGTAATGCTAAAAATATAGTAAGTGTATTCATTTTTATTTCTTATTTAGGTGACAAAGATAGTAATAAATTCAATATCTCACTAATAATAGTATCCACCTTAACATAAGATTACCAGTAACTTTTATTTCATAGATTGCTCTATTACTTCACTATACTTCCAGTTAACACCCCTGTTACTCCCCAATGACTAAAACTTGTTCCTCCATCATTTCCTTGTTCTATAATAATTTCCATGCTGTGTTTTCCTTTTTTAAGCGAATGTAATGGAACATAATAAGGCGTAGTTAAAGTACCTGGGCACCAGTTAGATCTACTATAATCACTAGATGATAAGCCATTTCCAAAATTACCCGAAGCAGGGTTTGACAAACGATAGGTGGCACAGTCCGAACGCCAAGGCACCACTGCAAACACTTGTTCTCCATCTACAAGTACACGATTCATTCTAGGCATATATTCATCTCCATCTACCCAGCCTCCATGACCTGTAGTTGTATAAATCAATTGTAAATCTTTGATGTTTTCAGTAATTTCAAAAGTCACTTTTAAGGTGTCATTTTTAAATAAACGACCATAATTTTGACCATTTGCCTCCATCCTATTCACCGTAGAAAACAATGAATTTATGTATTTATTTACAGGTTTTTTAACTGAAGCCATGCTTGGGTAAAAATCTAATTCCAAGCTCACTTTATGTCCTCCTTTATCATAATTCCCAATAAATACACCTACCCAAATTTCGTCTTCATCCGATGGTATTAATGGAGTCACCTCCTGATTATACATCACATTTTCTGCCCAATCATAATTTTTTATGGCTCTTTTATCATTAAAATGATGGGTTCCAAAAGCAGTGAAAAATCGCATTAATTCAATAGCAGGTGCGTAATTTCCGTCATTCAAAACACCTTGATATGTATTGTCTTTTGAATCTGTATAGACAGGTAATTGATCCAATCCATATTGAAAACCATTTAAAATAGACGCCATTTGACTTCCTGGGATGATAAAAACAGAACCTGTTCTATCATAAGCATCGCCATTAGATCTGCTGTATAATTTTACAAATACCTTACTATCTTTTAAATCCGGAGTTAATGAAACCTTTTTTAATAGGACCGTTCCATTGGCAAAACGATAGGTTTTATTTAGAGATAATACTGCATCCTTAGCCACAGGAATCGATGGGTCATAATTTATTTGTTCATCGTCAAAAATGACTATTTTATGATATCTGGACTCAATTTTAAGTGCTTCAAAAGCTGGTTTATCCACCGCTATTGCATCATCTACCAAAAACTCAAGCGCTTTAACGGGAGTGACTTCTTGAATAGCACTTACTTTTAACTCTCTATTTCCATTGATCAATACACGTAAGACCAAGGCGTCTGCAGTGGGTAAATAACTGCTATAAGGAGATCCCTTAACCCTTGCTTCTTCCGTATACCAAACTTCTATGGTATTGGAAAAATAAAAGAAAGAAGCATACTTACATTCATAATCCAATATCGTAGCTGTTTTATCCGTAAATGTGGGCTTAGGTAAGTCTTTAAAATCAACCACACTTTTATATAATTCTTTTTTAAAAGTGATGGTACTTATATTTTGTTGGTTAATTACATCGGTATACTGTTTGATTTTATCCGTATCTTTTGAATTATACACAATACCTTTGTGAAAATAAAACGATACTTGGCGGTCGTTTTTTTCGCCGTTTGCATAAGAATCATAGCTTACTTTATATACTTTTTGATCCTGTTGAGCAGTTAATAGTACTGTAAATAATAAGGGGAGTAATTTTAATAGATTTCGCATGGGTGTTTTTATTTGATTTTTATAGGAATCCAAAGCTGTTCTTCAGAATTTTCATCCCTGTTTTTATATTTTTCACCAAGGATTTCAAAATGAGGTCTGTCATCCAGTATGTAATCGGAATTGGGGAGCCATTCTGTAAAAATGACTTCATAAATAGTATGATCCTCACTAGAACCTTTATAGTCAAAGACAGCATACATCCCTCCTTTTAAGGAAATAGACTGCATTTCATCAGGTATGTTTTCCATACTTGAAACCTCCTTTGCTGCCCATTTTATAAAATAGGTTGCTGGAGAAAAAGAGTCAAAGTAATTCTTGGGATACACCTGTATGGAAAATAAATCCTCATTAATAACTTTAGTAATTTGATGTCTAGAACCCATAAAACCGCGCCATAAGGTCGCGGTTTTATTTTGAATTAAATTTGTTTTGACAGCTCTTCCTATCAATATTTTTGGTTCTAAATGAACAATAGAAGGAGTCAATATCATCTTATTTATAAGCTTTAATTTTCCCTCCTATAAATTTATTTTTCTTAATGGAATTGGGTTTTCCTTTATAGGTAACCGCTCCTCCAAAACGTACATTGGCATCCAAATCTTCAGAAACATTCACCCCTGCTTGACCTCCGGTAGTACATAAAATATCGGTATGTACGGAGGTTAAATTATAGCCCTCGTAAACACCTCCTGTAGTTACTTCTACCGTTTGGTTGGTTGTTTTACCATCCAATGTTAAAATCCCTCCAGAAATGGCTTTTAAGGTTAAATATTTAGTGTTAATATCTAAATTTATATGTGCACCTTCCTGTACTCGCAACTCTATATTTTGTCTTTTTAAGACATCCGAAGACTGTACTAAACTACCTTCATTTGCATCAATCGTATGTAAATCATCGGTATAATACACCGTTACAGTTACATCTTTAGCATTAAAGGTCTCCGGAAATTTCATGGACACTTTTAGCATACCATTATTGTTTTTATACACAACATCGTCCGATTTATCTCCTACTAATTGAATACCAGCATTATCTGCTGAAATTAAATTCACAGTCAATCCATTAAACACTTTGATGGTATTAAAATCACCGAGCATTTTTATACTTGAGTCTTGTGCGAACAATACAGTGCTCGTCAAGAAGAATAGAACAATTAGATTTTTCATTTAGGTTGTTTTTATTTATTAAATAACATTCATTTCCCTCTATTTTAAATGTAATAAAAAGAATGATTAGCTACTTAACAATAACTATTCCGAAAATATTTTCCCAATATGTTTGACCATATTAAAATCTAAATGTTTGCGCTCTAAATCTGTTTTCTTCACTTTTACAATCAGGTTATCCCCCAACTGAATCACTTGCTTTGAAGACTGTCCTACCATGGCGTACTGACTCTCATCATATATAAAGAAATCTCCTTTTAAGTCACGGACACGAATCATTCCTTCACACTTATTTTCAATAATTTCTACGTAAATTCCCCATTCGGTCACTCCTGAAACAACTCCTTCAAATTCTTCATCTTCGTGATCCTGCATGTATTTAATTTGCATGTATTTGATAGAGTCACGTTCTGCTTTAGAAGCTAAGTATTCACGTTCTGACGAATGCTTACACTTCTCTTCATAAATAGCAGGGTTTGGTGATTTTCCACCTTCTAAATAATGCTGTAACAAACGGTGAGTCATCACATCTGGATACCTACGAATAGGTGATGTAAAATGACTGTAATAATCAAATGCCAACCCATAATGTCCAATATTATCTGTAGTATACACCGCTTTACTCATAGTACGAACGGCTAACGTTTCAATCATATTGGCCTCTCCTTTCCCATGAACATCGCTTAACAACTTATTCAAAGATTGAGAAATAGACTGCTTATCTTGAGTGTCTATACTATACCCAAACTTACTTACAATGGTTTGTAAAGATTGTAATTTTTCTATGTTTGGTTCGTCGTGAACACGGTATATAAAGGTGTCTTTTGTAGGTGTTCCCCCTTTTTTTCTTCCAATAAATTCCGCAACTTTTTTATTGGCTAATAACATAAATTCTTCAATCAATTTATTAGCATCCTTGCTTTCTTTAAAGAAGACTCCAATTGGGTTTGCTTCTTCATCTAAATTAAACTTCACTTCTACTCTATCAAAAGTAATAGCTCCTTGTTTTAATCTGCGTTCACGCATTTTTTTTGCCAACACATCTAAGGTTAGTGTTGCTTTTACTATTTCTGGACTTACGGTATAAGCACCATCAGTAATAGAAATATCTTCTGGCATTTCAAAAGATCCTTCTTCGTTCTTTTCTATAATTGCCTGTGCTTCTTCATACGCAAAACGCTGATCAGAATAGGTAACTGTACGCCCAAACCACTGGTCGATTACGTGGGCTTTTTTATCTATTTCAAATACGGCAGAAAAAGTTAATTTTTCTTCGTTTGGACGCAATGAACAAGCTCCATTCGATAACATTTCTGGCAACATAGGTACTACCCTATCTACCAAATATACAGAAGTTGCTCTCTCATAAGTTTCGTCTTCTAAAATAGTTCCTTCTTGTACATAATGTGAAACATCAGCAATGTGAATTCCTATTTCGTAATTCCCGTTTTCTAGTTCGGTAAACGACAAAGCATCATCAAAATCCTTGGCATCTTTTGGATCTATGGTAAAGGTTAAATCCTTCCGCATATCCCTACGTTTTGCAATTTCTTCTTCTGTAATTTCTAAAGAGATTGAATTTGCAAACTCCTCTACTTCCTCTGAAAATTTATAAGGTAAATCGTATTCTACTAAAATAGAATGTATTTCCGTATTGTGATCTCCAGGTTTCCCTAAAACTTCGATGATTTCTCCAAAAGGATTTTTTGAATTCTGTGGCCAATCCGTCATATGAACCAATACCTTATCTCCATCTTCGGCTGTAGAAAGCCTGTTTTCTGGAATAAAAATATCCGTGTACATTTTAAAATTATCTGGGACAACAAAACCGAATTTTTTATTGAGTTGTAAAACTCCTACAAATTTATCTTTAGAACGTTCAATGATTTCAACCACATCTCCTTCCAATTTCTTGTTTTTTCTACGGCTGTAAGTATATACTTTTACAGTATCACCATCCAAGGCATGGTTTAAGTTACGCGCTGGAATATAGACATCGTTTTCCAATTCATCGCTCACTAAATATCCATTCCCATTAGACGTTAAATCTATGGTACCTATTACGTGTTTAGTACTCGCAAGTAGTTTGTACTTACCGCGATCTACTTCTTCTATTTTTTCTTCTATTTTTAAAGCCGCTAATTTTTTTATAATTTGGTTGCGACCATCGGTATCCTCAATTTTAATTTTTGAAGCTATTTGCTTATAATTGTATAATCCATCTGGATTATTATTAAATATTCGAAGTACTTTTCTAGTTAAATCTTTAATAACTTTTCCTTTTTTCTTGAACATTTTATTTTTTCTAGACATATTTTTTTACTTATTATTGGTAAAAATACACATTTAAAATGTCATAGAGTTGATTGTGCTATTTTTCACAAATTATACCTATAAAATAACCCCTACTAACTATATGTATTTTAGCGTTTTAAATACACCTCGTTTTTTAATGTTTGTAAATTGTATATTAAATAGTTGTTAATGTAATATTACTATTTGTATTTTGCGGCGCTAATTAAATTTTTGAAGATGAATATTAAATGGTTTGTAATCGTAAATCCGGTTGCAGGAAATGGAGAAACTGCTCAAAAATGGCATGAAATAGAAGAAGAATTAAACATACATAAATTCGATTTTAAAGCCGTATTTTCTGAATATAAATCCCACGAAAGCGAATTGGCACAATCCGCTGTCGAGGAAGGTTATACGCATATTATTTGTGTCGGAGGTGATGGAACTTTACACAATGTGGTAAATGGCCTGATGAATAGTCCTAAAAGTATTGAAAATATTAAACTAGGAATCATCCCCTTAGGAACTGGTAATGACTGGATTAAAAACTACGGTATAGAAAAGGACATCAAAATAGCCATCCAAATACTCAAACAAAATAAAACTGTTTATCAAGATATTGGCTATCTAAAATTAGACAATGCTAAACGGGAAGTATACTTTAATAATTTAGCAGGAATAGGCTTTGATGGCTATGTTGTCTACAAGGTAAATAACTATAAAAAATTGGGTGTTCTAGCATATTTAGCAGGTGCATTAGTAAGTCTCGCTGGATATAAAAGATCCCATTTAAAAATAGAAATGAATGGGAAAACCATTCAAACAAAATCACTTTTATTTTTAATTGGATTATGTGAATACTGTGGGGGAGGTATGAAATTAACGAAAAATGTGAATTCTTCTGATGGTTTATTTGATATTACCAGTGTAGAAAAAATCACTTTAATCCAACTAGTCAATAATTTACCTGGATTATTTAATGGAAAAATCACTCGTAAAAAGTTTGTAAAAACTTTTAAGACCGATGCTTTAAAAGTAACAGTCTTAAAGGGTGATAAAGCGTACATTCAAGCAGATGGAGAATTAATAGGAGTAGGGGGATTTGAAATAAAAATGCACAAAAAAGCCCTGCAATTTATCGTTCCTAAAATAAAAAAGTTAAATAAATCTTAAATTTTCTGTAACAATTGTTAAAATGATGCGTCTATTAGGTAAACCATGTTACTATGAAACGCCTTTTTAAACTTGTAATTCTATTTCTAGTCATCTTCGCCATAGGCGTGGTAGTGGCTATAGATAGCATTCATGATACTTTTGAAAAGGATACAATAGAATCAGTGGAACTACCTCCAAAACTGTTGAATGCGGCTACTCAGCTGTTTTAATTTAAAAAACTCTTTAAATTTTAGAAGTTTAGGCCTGTAATTGTTTTGTTTCTTTTTTAAAAATGATCATTCCTAAATAACTAAGGTTACATTTTTTTAAAAATTAAGAACTAACAATACCTTCATTCTCGTGTATTCTGCGCTATAAGTAGCCTAAGGTAAATATTGGTAATCTACCATTTACTCAAACAAAGGTCTAAGTTATAAATTAATGTAGTCGTAACAAAAATACGAGTCATTTTTGTTATTCGCGGTATGAAATCACATTCACAAACAAATAGTAGCTTTCCTATTTTAATATAAATACACGCTACCCAAAATCTCCCTACTTTGAGTCTACACCAAAACCCTATAAATAGTACACAAACATCCAATGCATATTCTAATACTGCATAATTTACTTTTAAACGCTATTTATTGTTTAAAATGCCAAAAAGGGATCACAACATCTATTATTTTAAGCGTGTCTTTTTCTTCCAATTCCAAGCGTTCTATCTTCAATACATGTTTTCCTTCCGACAAATTTTTAATGTTTATAAACGTTTCAAAACCCAACTGTCCTTTGCTGTTTTTTGAGACTAAAAATTCTGTTTTGTATGCAGTAGAATCTATATATAACTGATGCACAATATTATACATTTCCAAATACTTTAGTTGTAAACTGTCTTTTGTATTGCTATTATCCTTTGAATCTCTTTTAAAACGAATAGGTGAGTTAAATTTATATCCTCTCAAATCCTTTTCCGGTTTTATGTCCGTATATAATTTGAAAATATTATCTTCTGTATTTGAATTAAAAACAGAAAAAATATTGATGTAATTTTCTTTTATTATTTTAGATTGAATAGTTGTTGTCTTTACATAATGATACTTTTCTGTATACATATTCCAATAATTCTCATTCTTCATCGTAATTAACATAGCTGGCTCACTATAATCTATATAGTTTGAAACTTTAGTCTCTCCAGAGATCAGAAAAAAAATAAAAATATAGATTGGAACTAAAAATAAACTTACACGTTTACCAAATTTATTGTCTAAAAAATTATAGACAAGGGGTCTGTATAAAAAAGACAAAGTAAGATAACTATATGCCCAATAAAATGGAAAATAAATTTTAGAGAGTATTTTTTTCTTTTTTAAATAGCCCTGGGTAATAAAATCAATTAAGGTTAAAAAAGCTCCAATAAGAACTAAAATAGCCAAAAAATTACCACCTATCTCTCTAAATACTTTTGGTAAGTTTTCATTTGATATTATAAACTTAGATATCAAAATCAAAATAAATACCATTAAAAAAACTGAAATAAGATAGAATACTAATAAAAATGAAATTGAAAATAAAATACTGCAATAATTTTCCAAGGAAGCTATGTACTTGTCAAAAGAGATAATTTTTCTTTTTAAATAGCTTTTAAAACGGGCTTGATAGTTTAAATTATCAAAGTCTATATCTCCTGATATATACCGCAACCCTAAGGCTCCAATCCATAAGCCTCTTAAAATTACATGTATTATTAAATTAAATATAAGTATATGACAGGAAATCAATACAATAAATAAAAACATTGCTTTATACCTATTCTGAAATATAGTAGCGGCAGCAATCAGTTCTTTAATAAATTCTATGGCTGTAAACAATCCTAAAATTGAAAATCCAGAAATTAACAATTCTAATTGCCAGCTATCCTGTTGTAATTTATCTAATAATTTTTTAAATTTATTTTTTGTGTGGTCGTTGCTCATGTTATTTTTCTTTTTCTAAATACATACCTCTTAAAAACAACTAGCTACACCAACTGTTGAAAATATCAACAAATAGTATCGAATGCTTAAAATTTGAATGCAAACAATTTTTCTTTAAAAATACTATAATTGTTCTACTATGCAACAACGAACCACTAATAATTTGGTTTTGTGACATTTACGAAATATAAAAAACAAATTTTGAATTTTATTTTATAGCAACAATCCTCTATTTAATGGATTATAAACCTAAACTCACAATAGCTATAATAGCATGTATCTTTACACTGGTTTATAAACGAGCGTAGTAATTCTATTTATAGTTATCTTCGCCATAGACGAGGTGGTGGCCATAGATAGCATTCATGATGCTTTTCAAAAGGATATAATAAGAAACTGTAATACTCCTCCAAAACTATTAAATGCGACTTCTCAGCTGTTATTATTTAAAAACTCCTTAAAATTTAGAAATTTAAGACTGTAATTGTTTTGACTCTTTTTTTATAAATGATCATTCCTAAATAATTAATGCCAATTTTTGAAATTACAAAGTACCAATACCTTGATTATTGTGTATTCTGCGCCATAAGGACCCTAAGGGAAATCTTCGAATGTACTTTTTACTCAAAAAATCTAAACTATAAAATAATGTAATCGTAACAAAAATACGAGTCATTTTTGTTATACGCAGCATGAAATCAAATTCACAACAAATAGGAGCGATCCTTTTTAAACATAAATTTTACAAGAAACAGGCTTAAACACCTTAAAAAGGTAGTTTTTTCTACTATAAAAAGTAGTCATAATGACGCTATTATAGGAAAATATGCTAGCCTAAATTTGTCCACAGTAATAAGGAATTATATTAAACGAGTGATGCATGGTAAAAAAAACAAAAATCCAGCGTATAAAATTGTGTTCTGGAATGAAAAAAATGCCACTTTTAAAACTTTTTAAATTTATATTATAGGAGATATTTAAAGATACCGGATTAAAAACTGTTGCATCATTTACTATTTTTTTATTTTATTTTTTTAAAAATAAGGGCAATCATAATTTCAATAAACACATAACGTACTGACCTATAGTGAGTTGAACTCAACATAAGGTCTAGAGCATTGATATAGAGATGTTTATGTCTTTTATGACAATTCTGACTTATAAATTAGGAATACATATCCCGCCACTTTTTACTTAAAAATAAAATAAAAACTAGCATCAAAAGCTACAAACTTAAGAAGCCCCTTCTTCTAAATATTTCATGTCGATTTTCTTGAAAAACTTCTCTATAAAAAAAACTTAAATTATTTTTTATAGACGCACTAATTTTGTATAAAATAAACTTATTAAAGACTGTCTATTTTAAATTTTTTTATCATTTATTAGTTTATTATTTTTGTAAAATCTTAATTCATTATTAAGAATAAAAAGTCGTTTTCCCGCAGGCAGAATTTTTACGTTTTACGTTTTCAAATTTTCAGAGGAGCTTTATATTTTTTATGTTATCAACATATATATATATACAACAAGACTTTTTAAAAAATTATAAAATTATTAATGTTGCTATATTGTATGTTAATAGCCGGCATAAATTATTGAATAATTATTTTGATATTCGAAAATTTCGAATAATCAACATTTAGTTTGGACTTATGAACAATATAACTAGCTGTTAGTCAAACTTATTCAATGCTTATGAACAGGATGTCAACAAAGTGAGAGAGCGTGAACAATAATAAGTAAATGTCTCATAATTGTTAACAAAACAGCTAAAAGCTGTTGATAACTTTATTGTGAGTTTTTATAAATAAATTTGCTTTGTATTGGTGTCTCGCTGTATTGTAAAAATTGTTGGATTTTCAAATTTTATTTGTCATTATTAGTCTCCATTTTATTAACAATTCAAGCACCCATGTAACTATTTGACAGCTATCGACTTGACGAATTTAATTAACAATGGCATTTTTTAGCTGTGGATAACTACGAATTTGTACTTTTGCAATTGTATTAATTACTTAATAATAAACAATATGACAATAGCAATAGGGAACGATCATGCCGGAACTGAATATAAGTTCGAAATCATCAAGTATTTGGAAAAAAATAACTATACAGTTTTGAATTTTGGAACTGATAATAACGATAGTATGGACTATCCAGACGCGATTCATCCGGTTGCAAATGCAGTTGAAAATGGGAAAGCAACGTTCGGAATTATTATTTGTGGAAGCGGAAATGGAGCACAAATGACGGCAAATAAACACCAAGGAATTAGAGCTGGTTTGTGTTGGAATAATGAGCTTGTAACATTGACAAGATTGCATAATGATGCAAATATTTTAGCCATTCCTGCACGTTTTGTTTCTGTTCAACAGGCAGTAGGTTTTGCAGATATTTTCTTAAATACGGCATTTGAAGGAGGAAGACATCAAACACGTGTAGATAAAATAAAAAGTTAATTCATTAAATATACTTAAAGGTTTTTTTATGGGAGGGCATCATTCGCATCATCATCATCATCCAGTGTTATCTGGAAAAAAACTATTGTTGTCTATCGTACTCAATAGTATTATTACTGTAGCACAATTAGTTTTTGGATTTATTTCTGGAAGTTTGGCATTGATTTCTGATGCCATTCATAATTTTTCAGATGTTATATCACTGATACTTAGTTATGTAGCGAATAGATTGTCCTTGCGTAAAAAACAGACCTCTAAACAGACTTTTGGCTATAAACGTGCGGAGATTATTGCTGCCTTTATAAATGCTATTACGTTGATTGTTATAGGTTTATGGTTGGCAGTAGAAGCAGTGCAACGTTTTTTTGATCCTCAAATTATAAATGGTACCATTGTTATATGGATGGCTTTTCTTGGTATTTTAGTAAATGGTTTCAGCGTATTATTGTTAAAAGGCGATGCGGATCATAATTTGAATATGAAATCGGCATATTTACATTTATTGACGGATTTATTAACTTCGGTGGTCGTTTTAATAGGAGGGATCCTTATTACATTTTATCAAGTGTATTGGGTGGATGCTTTTTTGACTATTTTGATTGCTTTTTACTTGGTATATATGAGTTGGAGCATTGTGGTTGATACGTTAAAAATTTTAATGCTTTTTGCGCCCGATCATTTAATTATTGAAGATATTGAAAAGGAAATTTTAAATATTTCCGCTGTTAAAAATATTCATCATGTTCATGTATGGCAATTGAATGATCACGATTGTCATTTTGAAGCCCACATAGAATTTAGGAACGATATACGACTCTCAGATTTTGATGTATATTGTGAGCAATTAGAAGACTTATTAAAAAATAAATTCGGAATTAACCATGTCAATTTTCAGCCGGAATTTAATAGAGATGACGAAAAGAAATACATAATTCAAGATTAAAAAAATGGATGCATATATCAAAGCATATAGCGAACTTACGGTGGATGAATTGTATGAAATTATGCAATTACGTGCGCGGGTTTTTGTAGTAGAGCAAGATTGTGTGTACCTAGATTTGGATGGAAAAGATCCTTTAGCGACCCATATTTTTCTTAAAGATGATGGTGTAATTTGCGCCTATGCAAGAATATTTGGTCCTGGTGATTATTTTAAATCTGCAAGTATTGGTAGGGTAGTGGTGCATTCTAATTACAGGGGGTTGGATCTTGGAAATACTATCGTAAGCGCCTGTTTAACAGCTGTATGTGATATTTATAAAACAAAAAAAATTATAATATCTGCTCAAAAATATTTGATAAATTTTTACGAAAAACATGGTTTTATTACACGTGGAAAAATTTATTTAGAAGATGGAATTGAGCACATATCTATGGAGATATAAACTAATTTTAATTTTGCTATAAAATGTAGCAATGGTTTACTCAAACCTTTTGTATTTTAGCATCTTAAAAAAAATAATAAACATTATGGCCGAAGATAAAGAGAAGTTAGCAAAACTGAAAGCATTACAATTAACCTTGGATAAATTGGATAAAACTTATGGAAAAGGGGCGGTGATGAAGATGGGTGATGTAGCTGCACAAGATATTGAGGTTATTTCTTCAGGTTCTTTAGGATTGGATCTTGCTTTAGGCGTAGGTGGTTATCCAAGGGGTAGAATCATTGAAATTTTTGGACCTGAATCTTCAGGTAAAACTACCTTAGCTATTCATGCAATGGCAGAAGCTCAAAAAGTGGGAGGTATTGCTGCATTTATTGATGCAGAACATGCTTTTGATCGTTTTTATGCAGCTAATTTAGGAGTAGATATAGATAATTTAATTATTTCTCAACCAGATTATGGTGAGCAAGCTCTGGAAATCGCTGATCATTTAATTAGTTCTGGTGCTATTGATATTATTGTTATAGATTCTGTTGCAGCATTGGTTCCTAAAAGTGAAATTGAAGGAGAAATGGGAGATTCTAAAATGGGTTTACATGCGCGTTTAATGTCTCAGGCTATGCGAAAACTTACAGGAACAATTCACAAAACTAATTGTACCGTAATTTTCATCAATCAGTTACGTGAGAAAATTGGTGTAATGTTCGGGAATCCAGAAACAACTACTGGTGGTAATGCCTTGAAATTCTACGCTTCAGTTCGTTTGGATATTCGTAGAAGAACACAGATAAAAGATGGTGATAGAGTGATTGGAAATAGTACCAAGGTAAAAGTGGTAAAAAATAAAGTGGCCCCACCTTTTCAAATTGCAGAATTTGATATTATGTATGGTCAAGGAATTTCTAAAGTAGGAGAAATCTTAGATTTAGGGGTTGAGTATGGTATTGTAAAGAAAAGTGGTTCTTGGTTTAGTTATGGTGATACCAAACTTGGACAAGGACGTGATGCTGTAAAAAGTTTAATTAAAGACAATCCAGAATTGGCGGAAGAATTAGAAGGTAAAATTATTGAGAAAATAAATACAGAAGAAGAATAGTCTGTATTTTCATATATTTAAAAAAAGGGTTAAAAAAATCATCAGATTTTTTTAACCCTTTTTTTATTATAAAGTTCTAATCACTCCGAAGGTGGCAGTTTGTCCTGTATTAATATTCCAGCCTTGTTTAAAAATTAAATTTCCTTTTGTATCGTAGACTACAAATTGTGCAGTATTGGGTCCTGAGTATCCTTGATTTTTTGCTAGAAATGTAATTTTATTATAACCCATTTTTAAAATGACATCGATTACAAAGTAATTATTTTTCAAAATAATATTTGCTCTGAAAAGTCGATCGTTCACATAGACGCTTATTATATCGCCATCTACCAAGCTGTGATCTCTACATTCAATTACAATTTCTTTACTTTTGGTAGTGATCGTTCCTAGTTCACTAGTGATTTCTTTTTTTCCAAATGTCAAATCTTCTCCTGCGAAAATCTTTTTGATATAAACTCCTTTTTCAGGTCTTGGAATCATCACAGCACTTTGTTTATTTATTTTTGTTTTTAATACACGTTTTGCCAGGTTGTTGAGTGTGACTATCTTATCCTTTTTGTTACTTTCTAATGTGTAATCATTTGCAGGTTTTATTTTTACTTTGCTAACCTTCGCTTTCAGATTTAAGACTCCTGAGGCTTTTTTGTTATCGTCGTATTGCGCCATGGCGTGCATGGAATATAAAATTGTGAATAGTAGTAAAAAGGTGTTTTTCATAATGCTACAATAGTATTAAATTTTTGTTGCCTTTGTTCTTAACAGCTAGTTAAAAGTGCAATTATTGTTCCTTTATAGCCTTATAATGGTATTTTTTTATGAAATTGTATGATTATAGGTAATTGTACCTGTATTTAATACGTTGCTATTTTGATAAATTTACAGATCATACTTGATAAAATTAAGGATTTTCAACAAAAATTCTATATAAATGAATTAATACGTGGGGTTATTTTATTCCTTTCTTTTGGGCTACTTTATTTTTTAGGAACCGTTTTTATTGAATCTTGGTTGTGGTTAGATCGTTTAAATAGATGGATATTATTTGGTTTTTTTATTGGGATAGAATGCTTTTTATTAGTCAAATTTATAGGGCTACCTATATTCAAAATAATGGGTATATCTAAGGGGATTTCTATGGAGGAAGGGGCCGTTTTTATTGGTAAATTCTTTCCTGATATTGATGATAAGTTATTGAATATCATTCAGTTAAATTCAGACTCGGAGCGTTCGGAAATGTTGTTGGCTAGTATAGATCAGCGGGCAAATGACTTACGTCCTGTTCGTTTTTTAAGCGCTGTAGATTTTGGTTCTAATGTGAAATATTTGAAGTATTTATTACCCCTTGCCTTTGTAATTGTTATTATTTTTCTTACAAATAGTGTGGCTTTATTTTCTAATTCTTTAAACCGTGTTGTTAATCCATCGGTGGTTTATGTGAAACCGGCAGCTTTTTATTTTCAAATAACAAACCCTTCTTTAGAATCCTTCGAACATTCCGATTTTATGCTACAAGTTAAAACGGTAGGGGAGGTGGTCCCAAATGATATGCAAATTTTAATTAACGGACATTCGTTTTTAATGAAGCAAGTTGCGTCAAATTTATTTACCTATACTTTTAGTAATTTAAAAACGTCTGTTCATTTTAATCTAGAAGCGAATGATTTAAGTTCTAGTGAGTATTTATTGAATTGTAAAAAAGTTCCTGTCTTAGAAACTTTCGAGGTTATTTTAAATTATCCAGGCTATACGAAAAGGGCGAATGAAAAAATTTCTAATGTTGGTCAATTGATTGTTCCTCGTGGTACAAAAATTAATTGGCAGGTTTCTGGAAAAAATGTGGATTCCGTTTTTTTTCAAAAAGAGTTTAGTGATGCTAAGAATTCATTTCTAAAATTGAATGAGCATACTTTTGGTTTTACAAAAGTTGTGGCTGCTTCTTTTCAGTATTCCATTTTTACTGCAAATAAAAATGTAACTCATTTTGAGCCCTTAAATTTTGAGGTACGTAGCGTGGAAGACGAATTTCCGATTATTGCGGTTCAGAACTATTCAGAACTGAATATAGAGGGCGAAAAACGATTTTTAATAGACGTAAGCGACGACTATTTGGTTACAGATGTTCTGCTATGCTTTTCTTTAGAAAACGAAGCAAACACCCTTGTGAGGAAGTCGATTTTTAGTTCAAAACGTCAATTTCATAATTTTATTTATACACTTTCAGATGAAATAGATTTTATCGATGGTAAAAAGTATGAATGTTATTTTGAGGTTTTTGATAATGATGGAATCTTAGGACCTAAATCTTCAAAGTCTGCTCTTTTTAAATTTTACAATAAAACAGCAGAGGAGTTAAAATCTGAACGGTTGAAAAAAGAAAAGGAAGTAATTAAGGAATTGGAAACTGAACGCTTGTTGCAAAATACGATGCGCAAGGATTTGGAGAAATTTAAAAATAAATTGAATACACAAAAAGCATTTAATTTTAAAGACAAATCCAAATTCACGGAATTTATAAAACAGCAAAAAATGCATGCTGCTATTTTGAATCGGAAACAGGAGGAGCTGTTGAAATCGATTTCTCAAAGTAAAGTGGAAAAATCTTTAGAAGAGAAAAAGGCGGATTTAGAAAATCGTATTAAAGAGGCTTTGGAGATGCATAAGAAAAATAATTTATTAGATGAATTGAAAGAGTTGGCGGATAAACTTAAAAAGGAAGATTTGGTAAAGAAGTTGAATAAAATGGCAAACCAAAATAAACAGAAAGAACGTTCACTAGAAAGACTGGTCGAAATGATGAAGCGTTTTTATGTAGAGCAAAAAGCAACTAAGTTACAAGAGGATTTAAAAAAACTTTCTAAAAAACAAGAAGCCTTATCTGAAAAAGAAAACACGGAGAAAGCACAAGAATCTTTGAATGAGGAATTCAAGGAATTGGAAATAGAATTGGATGCTTTAAAAGAAGCGAATGAAGAACTGAAGAGTCCTATGGATATGCCAGATTCTGATGCGGAAGAAGAATCTATTAAGGAAGAAATGGAAAAGGCAAGTGAAAATCAGAAACAAAAAAAGTCTCCTAAAAAAAATCAAAAAAAGGCTGCTGGCGAAATGATGGAAATGGCATTAAAAATGCAATCACAAATGAAGGCTGGAGAAATGGAAATGGTAGAGGAGGACATGGAGTCATTAAGAGCTATTGTAGAAAATCTAGTTAATTTTTCCTTTCAACAAGAAGCGTTGATAGATGGGATGGAGGGTTTGCAATCCGACAATTCGACCTTAGGGGCAAACGTAAAAAAACAACACCATTTAAAAAAATATTTTGAACACATAGATGACAGTTTATACGTATTGTCTTTACGTATGGAAAAGATGTCATCGAAAATTGATAAAGAATTAAGTGATGCACATTATTTTCTAGGAAATAGTATTGAGTATTTTTCGGATATAAAATATAGGGAGGGTATAAAATCACAACAGTATGTTATGACGGCTGTAAATAATTTAGCGGTGATGTTAAGTGATTTATTGGATAGTATGATGAACGCAATGCCGATGCCTGGTTCTGGAAAAGGAAAAGGAGAGGGGATAAGTTTACCGGACATCATAAAAAAGCAATCTGAATTAATGGAGAAAATGGAGAAGGGAATGAAACCTGGAAAAACGGGGGAACCAAAAGATGGTGAATCGGGAGGTGAAGGAGAAAACGGAAAAGAAGGAGAATTGTATGAATTATTTAAAGAGCAAACGCAGATAAAAGAAATGTTCGATGCTTTATCTAAGAAGAAAGGCGGTTCTAAATCTGGGGAGGGTGTTTCAAAAAAAATGGATCAGTTATTAGATGATATTATTGAAAAAGGATTTACAGATCAAAATCTAAAAAAGATGACGGCATTGAAATATGAATTATTAAAATTGAAAGATGCGTTTAAGCAGCAAGGAGAAAAAGAAGACCGAAAATCTAAAGAAAATGTACTGAAATTTAAGTCAGCTAAAATAGATTCTATTTTATTGAAAAAGTATTTTAAAACAAAAGATGAATTATTGTTACGTCAAAGTTTACCTTTGCAACACGATTATAAAATCAAAGTCACTAAATATTTTAAAACTAATTAATGATAGAATTTCATTTTGAAAAGGAAGTGGAGATATCTGATACCGATGGTATCGGAAAATGGATTGCAGCATTAATCTTAAATGAGTCGTATCGTTTTGATACCATCAATTATATTTTTTGTTCGGATGCCGATTTATTAAAACATAATGTTGAGTTTTTAAAACATGATACATTCACAGATATTATCAGTTTTGATTATACTATGGGGAAATTAATTTCTGGTGATATTTTTATTTCAGTAGATAGGATTGAAGAAAATGCCATAGAATTTGGAGTGTCATTTTTAGAAGAATTACACAGAGTTATGGCACATGGTGTGCTGCATTATTGTGGTTATAAAGACAAGACTCCTGAGGATAAAAAGGAGATGAGAATGAAAGAAGATTATTACTTATCTTTGCGAAAAATTTAATTGTTCCACGTGGAACAATTACTAATTTAATTTTAATGTTCCACGTGGAACATATTATATTATGAGTTTATTCAATACAACATACGACGTAATTGTCGTTGGAGGAGGACATGCAGGGAGCGAGGCTGCCGCAGCAAGTGCGAATCTCGGAAGCCATACATTACTTATTACGATGTCTCTTCAGAACATTGCTCAGATGAGCTGTAATCCTGCTATGGGTGGGATTGCGAAGGGGCAGATAGTACGTGAGATTGATGCCTTAGGAGGCTATAGTGGTATTATCACAGATTTAACAGCGGTACAGTTTAAGATGCTTAATAAGTCTAAGGGGCCTGCTATGTGGAGTCCTCGTGCCCAATCAGATCGTATGCGTTTTGCAGAAGAGTGGCGTTTTAGGCTTGAGAATACTCCTAATTTAGATTTGTTTCAAGACTCTGTAGTAGGGTTTTTGATCGATGGAAATAAGGTAGTAGGTGTGAAGACTGCCTTAGGATTAAACATTAAATCTAAAGCTGTGATTATTACTGCAGGGACCTTTTTAAATGGCTTAATCCATATTGGTGACAAGAGTTTTGGTGGTGGTAGAGCTGGTGAAAGTGCGTCTCATGGAATTACAGAAGAGTTAAATGCATTAGGTTTTGAGTCCGGAAGGATGAAAACAGGGACGCCGCCTAGGGTGGATTCTAGGTCCTTGGATTTCTCTAAAATGATCATTCAGCCTGGAGATTTGAACCCGGAAAAATTTTCTTATTCTACTTTGACGAGTCCTTTAAAAGAACAATTACCCTGTCATATGACCCATACTAGCTTGGAGGTTCATGACATGTTACGTGAAGGATTTGATCGTTCTCCTATGTTTAACGGTCGTATTCAAAGTACAGGGCCACGCTATTGTCCGTCTATTGAAGACAAGATTGATCGCTTTTCTACCAAGGAAAGACATCAATTATTTGTCGAACCTGAGGGCTGGAGAACAAACGAAATCTATGTAAATGGATTTTCTACGTCCCTTCCAGAGGATATTCAGGACCGTGCTTTACGTCTTGTTGCTGGATTTGAAAACGTGAAATTCTTCCGTTTTGGCTATGCAATTGAGTATGATTATTTCCCGCCAACACAATTAAAACACACCTTAGAAACTAAATTAATAGACAATTTATACTTCGCAGGACAGATAAATGGAACTACTGGATACGAAGAAGCAGCTGCTCAAGGTTTGATGGCAGGTATAAATGCGGCCTTAAAAATACAGGAAAAAGAGCCTTTTATTCTAAAAAGGAACGAAGCTTATATAGGTGTTTTAATCGATGATTTGATCACAAAAGGAACGGATGAACCTTACAGAATGTTTACTTCGAGAGCCGAATACCGTACTTTATTACGTCAAGATAATGCGGATTTACGTCTAACTCCACGTGCATTTGAGATTGGATTGGTGTCAAAAGAGCGTTTAAATAGAGTCGAAGAGAAGCAATCTAAGACCGATTTGTTTGTTCATTTCCTCCAAAATGCGAGTATTAAACCTTCAGAAGTTAATCCTATTTTGGAAGAAAAAGGAACTGCAGTGATTAATCAAGCCATGAAAATGTTTAAAATTGCGGCTCGTCCTCAGTTAAATTTTGATGATGTTGCCAAATTCCCAGGTGTTTCTGAGTTTATTTCTACTAATAATTTGGACAGAGAGATTATAGAACAAACGGAAATTCATGTGAAATATGCAGGATATATCCAAAAAGAAAAAAATAATGCGGATAAATTGAACCGTTTAGAGAACGTTTCTATCCCTAAAAACTTCGATTATTTTAAAATAAAATCTATTTCTATAGAGGCAAGACAGAAATTAACGAAGATTCAACCTACTACTATTTCACAAGCAAGTCGTATTTCTGGAGTTTCTCCGAGTGATATTTCGGTGTTATTGGTCTTTATGGGACGTTAATTGTTCCACGTGGAACCTTGTTTAAGTAGTTTTAAATTGTGTATTTAATAAAATATTAGCCTGTTTTTATGTCTGTTTATTTAAAATGTAAAGATTTTACGGTATCAAATGAAGTGTTTGAATTGAAATTTCATGACGATTTGGACATGTTAATCACGTCCCCTCAACCTGTAAAAGAGAAATTAGGAGCCTATTATAAGAGCGAAAAATACATTTCTCACACGGATGCTAATGATAGTTTTATAGATAAACTGTATCAAAGTGTAAAAAGAATCGCCATAAAAGGAAAGGTAAAATCGATAAAAAGCTTTAAAAGTGAAGCTAAAAACCTACTTGATATTGGTTGTGGAACGGGGGAGTTTTTACTTTCTTGCCAACTTGATGGATGGAATGTAGTAGGAGTAGAGCCTAATTTAGATGCAAAAACAATAACTATTTCTAAAATAGATGCAAATAATCTGGTCTATGATTCTTTAGAATCATGTGAAAAAGGAGAAATCAACAAGAAATTTGATGTAATTACCATGTGGCATGTGTTAGAACATGTACCTAATTTGGAAGAAACAATCAAAACTCTTTCCAATTTATTGTCAGAAAATGGTGTTTTATTAATTGCCGTACCTAATTTTAAGAGTTTTGATGCTGGATATTATAAGGAATATTGGGCCGCTTTTGACGTGCCAAGGCATTTATGGCATTTTTCGAAGAGTGCTATTTCGTGTCTTTTTTCAAAAGAAGGGCTAGAATTAAAGAAAATTAAACCTATGTGGTTCGATTCTTTCTATGTTTCTATGCTTAGCGAAGTACATAAAACAGGTAAATCTAATTTATTCAGGGCCTTTTTAATCGGTTTTTATTCTAATTTTAAAGGGATTTTTACGAAAGAAGTGTCTTCTCATATCTATTTTTTGAGAAAAAAATTATAATAAATTCAATTTTTTATTTAAAAAAGAGGCTTATTGGCCTCTTTTTTTGTGTCCTGTATTATGGTTTTTCGCCCATTTTTGATTTATGATCCTTAAATAATGTTCCACGTGGAACTTTATGGTCGATATTAAAGTTGTCTTTTTAGTTGATTTTAGATGAAAAACAATATTTTTAACTTGATTCTGGATGCCGTTTTAATTGTTTGTTTAAGGAAAATAACTAAAATTACTCGAACTGACGCTTTATATTGTGGTTTAATATTGGTTTTTTATTTCACATCGAGAGTGTGTTTTTTTAAAAACAAATAATAACCAGTGGTACTGAGGGTGTTTCTGCCGTTAATTCTAGTACTTTTCTTATCTATTATAGTTAGAATTTATAAGAAAAAGGTATCGTACCTAGATGATTTAATAAAACACATCTATGGCTGTGGTTTTATACAAATTCCCAGTAGGTTTTATATAAAATTGTTTTCTTATATTTTCACTAATAAATATTTTTTCAACTGAAAACATTCATTTATTACAAAAAAAATGAAGGATTGAACTCTAAAAATCCTTTTTAGGATACTTATTTAAAGCTTTACTTTAATTAGGTGTTCTGTGTCGAGAAAATATTGTTAACCGCTTAAAACAGGCTTATAATAACCTGTTTTTTAAGGATTTCCTTCATTTTATTGACTTTCTATATTTTTTATTACTTTTTATGAATTATATTTTTATCCGAAACATATATGATTTTGAATGAAGTCATGTTTTATTGTTTTTCTGAGAAACGCTAAACTAAGTTTCTACTTTTAAATAAAAGTTTGGATGTAGTTATATTTTATAATGGATGAATCATAGTCAAAAAAATAAATTATTTTTTTGACTATGCGGGTGAAGTTTGAGAAAAAGGAGGAATCCAAAAAAATAAAAACTAGTATTGGGCCAATTCCTGTTGTTAGAGAGTTACTACTTTTCGGATATTGACATAATTGTTAAGCTATAATTTTATGAAAAACCCGGCCAAAAGGAATAAATTTATCCTTTTGGTCGGGCTGTTTATTTAACTTGATAAGTTAAAATTAGGGGCTATAAAAATTAAATAGTTTAAGGGGGGGCATGTATGATTTTAGAAGAAAACGTTGTGCTTTGTTCTACTAATTGATCTTGTTTTTACTAATAATAACCTCAAAATTTAGAAATATGCCCCCTTCTAAAGTTATTTTTTATTGGGCTATTACCTATATAAACACCTGTTTTATTTTCTTTTTTTATGATAAATTGCTTCTAACACTACGGTTAAAACGATGATGGATCCACCAATAATAGTACTTCTGTTTGGCGTTTCTGAGAGGAAGAAGAATGCTAAAATAATACCATATACGGGCTGAATACTACTCATAATACTGGCAGTACTTATATTGAAATTTCTAAAACTCATTACAAATAATGTGTGTCCAATGGTGGTTGTGAGTAGTGCGAGTGTTATCAATGCGCCTATATCATTCGTAGATACGTTATAGTCTAGAAAGAATAATACAGGCCATAAAAACAACGAAATCACCATCATTTGATAAAACATAAGGATGGAACCACTGGTTTTACTGACCATTTTCTTCATTAAAATGTTACGTAAAGCATAGAAAAATGCTGAGATTATTCCAGAAATAATACCTAAAGTTTGATCGTTTTTTATATCAAATTCTGGTGCTAAAAACGAAATACCAATCAGTACTAGTATGCCTAAAATAACATGACGAAGGTTTAATTTTGTCTTAAAAAATAACGGCTCTAGAAAGGTGGTAATTACAGGATATGTGAATAGAGAAAGCATTCCTATCGCTACATTAGATAGGTGTAATGCATAAAAATAGGTAACCCAATGTATCCCCATAAAGACCCCGCTTAAAAAGATAGTTTTCCTGTTTTTTGAGTCTTTTATGTTGAAATCTGCTCGTTTATACCAACAATAGAGGCCTAAAAATACAACTGCTAAAATGCTACGCATCCATATAATTACTGGGGGTGGCATATGTATATATTTACCTAAAGCACCGGATGTGCTAATGAGTAGAATGGCGATATTTATTTCTAAAAAATGCTTAGCTGTGGGTGATTTCATGGTATTTGATTGCTTTGTGGCTGTAAAAATAAATAAATACCGTGAGAAGGAAAGAGTAAAATAAAAAAATGGAGCATTATTACTAATCCTCCATTTTTGTGGTTATTTTTTAGTGTATTCTATTGTTAAATCTGTGTGAATTGTAATTTTATAGTCTTTAATTATTTGTGTTCTTTTGTCTATAGTGTGTACTTTTAATACATTTTCTGTTAGTGTTTCGATGTATCCTACTGATTTATCTCCGTTTTTAGTGACTGTGTATAATGAATCTCCTTTTACTTCCCATGTTCCGTTATATCCATCTTTTAATAGATCTTTCGAAGAGTGCGTTGTGGTTTTTGTTTGTCCTAAAGAAGTAGTTTTTAACTTAATAGTATAGCCTCCTTTGGTGTATACATCTTTGTTTTCCTTAAAATCAATGACTAAATCTGAGTTAATAGCGGTGCCTACATAATCAATTACGTAATTATTTCCTTCAACGGATGTAGTTGTCTTTCCACTATAGTTATAGCTTTCCATAAGCCATTCTCCTATTATTTTAATGTTATTTTCTTTAGGAATACTAATTTCGTCTTCCTCACAACTTACCGTTATGGATAAAAATAAGCCCAATAAGATGGTTTTATATAGTAATTTTCTTTTCATAATTTATTTTTTCAATAAACATACAAAACCACTATGCAACAGACTATCTGTTTGTTGTAAAATAGTTGTGGTTTTCCGAAATGTATGATTTATTAAGGTCATTGTCTAACTATTTGTTGTGTAAAAGATTAGGGTATTGCGACTAACTAACTCATCTTCAGTTTTTTTATTACAGAAAAGGCAGTATCTACCACATCATCTTCTACAATTATAGTGAATTCATTGGTTGTTGATATTACTTCATATAAGGCAATTCCTTCCCAAGCCAATCGTTTAAAAAACTGATAATACAAACCAGATATTTTGGTGTTCATCTGTGGTAGTCCAATGGTAATTGCCGATAAATTATGCTGTACAGAAGTACATAATTCATGCTTGTAACTCTCTTTTACATGATGTTTAAACTTAGTGGTAATTAAAATATTACTCTCATGTATTCCCCGAGTGAATGTATAGAATATTTGTGGGTCTTTCTTTAAAACTTCGATAATCTTCGAATGACTTTTGATCAAATTATCGGAGTTTTTAAACGTATAATCTGATAGATCTGACCGTACGGTTATATCTCCTAAATTCTTAAGTACTTGCTGTAATTTTATTTTATTACCTAACTCTTTTGGTGGTGTATATCGGCGTAATGCCATCATGATTGCACCTGCTTTTACGGGTTTACGTAATAATTTTCCGATAGGAGCACGCAGCTCTTCTGCCAATGCACTATAATTGACTATATTTCTGTTAATCGCTTCTTCTAAAAATGGTTGTGAGATCAATATTTCCTCTACACAATTTGCAATTGTTTTCATACGTTGGGTTTTAAACGAATCGTTTACGGGACACTTTCGAACTTCAATTCCTTAAGTATCATAGCGATATCAAAATGTTAAATAATTAACATCTAGTACAAATTTAGATATAATAATTTAAAAAATTCACTAAAAGTAAAATTAAATATAGGTTTGTGTAAAATCAGTATATAATGAACGTATTCAAATTTGGAGGAACCTCCGTAGGCTCAGTTGCAAATATGCACATGGTAAAAGATATTATTGTGGATGGGCGCAAAAAAGTGGTGGTCCTTTCTGCCATGTCTGGGACTACAAATACGTTGGTGAAAATACATAAGTTAAGTATTGAGAATAAGCTAGATAAAGCATTGAGTGAACTGCTAGTTTTACAAGGACATTATACAACGGTACTCGATGAGCTATTTGAAAAATCGGATAGAAAACAACTGGTATCAAATTATGTAGATTCGGTTTTCCAGGACTTGAGGCAATTGGTTTCAGCTCCATCATCATCTTTATTGTACAATAACATTGTATCGAAAGGGGAGTTGTTAAGTAGCTTTATGTTTACTCATTTTTTACAAAGTCAACATGTAAAAGCTTGCTTGTTACCGGCCTTAGATTTTATGCGAATAGACAAGGATGGTGAACCTGATAATTTTTATATCAAACAAAATTTAAATCGCCTTGTAAAAGAGAGGGTAGCTGTAGATATTTATATTACTCAGGGCTTTATTTGCTTGGATAATGAGGGTGAAATTTCTAATTTAAAGCGTGGAGGAAGTGATCATTCGGCAACGATAATCGGAGCTGCCTTAGATGCTGATGAAGTACAAATATGGACAGATATTGATGGGGTACATAATAATGATCCTCGTTTTGTAGAGGGAACCCATGCTATTTCTAATTTATCTTTTGATGAAGCAGCAGAGTTGGCCTATTTTGGTGCTAAAATTTTACATCCTCAAACAGTGATGCCAGCCAGAAAAGCAATGATTCCTGTACGTTTAAAAAACACAATGAAACCCAATTCCTATGGCACTTTGATCAATCAAAATGCAAGTGAAGAAGGGATTAAAGCCATTGCTGCAAAAGATGCTATTACGGCGATAAAAATTAAATCAGCAAGGATGTTACAAGCGCATGGTTTTTTGAAAAAAGTGTTTGAAATTTTTGAAAAGTATGAGACTTCTATCGATATGATTACGACCTCGGAGATCGCTATTTCATTGACTATTGACGATACAGGTTCCTTAGAGGCCATCGTTGTAGAATTAGAAAAGTTTTCTACGGTAGAAATAGACGAACAACAAAGTATTATTTGCTTGGTTGGAAATCAGATAGTAAAACACAAAGATACCTATCGTTTTTTCCAAGTATTGCAAGACATTTCGATCCGAATGATTTCTTATGGAGGAAGTAATAACAACATCTCTATTTTAGTCCGTTCGGAGGATAAAATAAAAACATTACAGCTTCTTAATTCTTATGTTTTTGGTAAAGTGACCGCTTAATATCGTTTTGATATTGATTTTGATTTGATTGAAAGGGGGTGCTCTTGAAAAAGCATCCCTTTTTTTTAGATACATCTATGAGTGAAATTTATAAAATTAAAAATTTCCTCGGCAGATCTACCTATGATCTTATAATACCTAAACCATAAAATTTGTATCTTTGCTTGTAAATTAAAAATTTATGCACAAATCCATTACTATTAACAGAACACGTGCTCAAGAATCTTCGAGTGCTATAGAACGTTTATACATTACCATGCGACATCTATTTAGTCGTGGTTTTTATAAACCAATGGGTGTTTCTGGAGACTCCTTACGCGAAGCTTTATTATTATTAAGACCTGAGATTTACGGTTCTATTGGAGAAGAGAAAGTAGAATTGAATGGGCTTATTTATGTTATAGAACGGTTGCCAGAAGGAATTGAGGAATGTCAGTTTACTAATTTAACTGCAGACGAAGGCTATTCTGAAGCTAGCTTTAAAGCTATTATTCCCGCTAAACGCCGTAGAAATTGCTATAGAATAGATAAAGACCAGATGAATATTGAGGTGACAAGAGGTAGGTCAGAGATCTATGATATCTTAACACACCTTACGTTTTTATTTATAGAGTCTCATAAAATTGCCAATACCGTTCTTATTAATAAAGACCAAGATACGATTCGAGAATGGAAACGCTTGGAGGAAATTGTGGTGTATAATAAGGAAATAACCGTACAAGAACGGGAAGTGGTCTTAGCGCATGTAGGGCGAATTCTAGGACGTACTTTTGCAGAAGTTTTAGACGCTTACAATACATTAGCAGTTGCTGAAAATCCAAATCGATTTTTACATATTATCTTTTGGTTAGGACATTTGGCCATTAATGAACGTAAGAATAACCAGAAAAGAACCATTACTTTTTCTCCTGTGTTAAGAGAGCGTATTGGGCATCATATTTATGGAGATGCTTGGGCTACAACCATTAAAAAGGCCTTATTAGATAATAATCTGATAGACCGCCCTGTACATATCATAAGTGCAAATATGCATAGCGTTATGAATTCTATTTATGCGCCAATGGTATTAAAAAATGAAGCAAAGAAACTCAAAGGAATCGCTTTATTTGAAATGTTAAGTGAAGATAAAAATGAAGCACTCCGTAAAGAAGTAAAGAAATTTGCTGCAAAAAACGGCTTGATCTACGTAAAAGATTCGTCTGGAACCAATATCAATGTGCAGATTATTGACACAGAAAAAATAGATTTATCCCAAACTAATTATTCGTTCGAACATTGTAAAGACAAAGAAAAACCTGTACTTATTGTGATGGATTATGCCTTTGGAGAGCAAGCCTATGAAACCATGGATGAGCTGTTGAAACCGTATAAAACTTCTGATAAGAAAAAGTATTTTATGAATGTAGAATCTGTTTCTATTATGGGGAAAGCAGGGATTTTAGTTGGAGGTAAAGGAGATATAATGATTCCAAATGCTCATATTTTTGAAGGAACTGCAGATAATTATCCTTTTAAAAATCAATTAAAGAAAAAAATGTTTGAAGGCTGTGGGGTGAATGTGGTGACTGGAGCCATGGTTACCGTGCTTGGAACCTCCTTACAGAATAAAGATATTTTGAAATTCTTCCACCGTTCTACTTGGCAAGTTATCGGATTGGAAATGGAAGGCGCCCATTATCAAAAGGCCATTCAAGCAGCGTCTAGAATTAGAGGGAATATTTCGAAAAAAGTGAAAGTTCGCTATGCTTATTACGCTTCGGATAATCCATTGGAAACGGGAAGTACCTTAGCTTCTGGCGGATTGGGAACTACGGGGGTTTTACCGACCTATGTAATTACCGAAAAAATTCTAGAACAAATTTTTTAAAGACAACAACAACACAATTAATAAATACAATGAACACATTAATTTTAGGAGCCGGAGGACGAGAGCATGCTATGGCGTGGAAAATTGCACAAAGCGATTTATTAACGAACTTATTTATTGCTCCAGGAAATGCAGGAACAGCTCAAGTAGGAACCAATTTACCCATCAGTCCTACTGATTTTGAAGCGGTAAAAGCAGTGGTAATTGAACATGATATTCAATTGGTAGTCGTAGGGCCAGAGGATCCTTTAGTTCAAGGAATTCATGATTTTTTCTTAGCAGATGAAGCCTTGAAAAATGTAGCCGTTATCGGACCACAAAAACAGGCTGCACAATTGGAAGGTAGTAAGGAGTTTGCGAAGGAATTTATGTTCCGTCACAATATCCCAACAGCTGCTTATAAAAGTTTTACTGCTGATAATGTTGCAGAAGGCTATGAGTTTTTAGATTCATTAACTGCTCCTTATGTGTTAAAAGCCGATGGCTTGGCAGGAGGGAAAGGTGTGTTGATATTAAATGATTTAGCAGAAGCCAAAGCAGAGTTAAATGATATGTTAACCAACAAGAAATTTGGAGCCGCAAGTGAAAAAGTGGTGATTGAAGAATTTTTGGACGGAATAGAAATGAGTTGTTTCATCTTGACCGATGGTGATAATTACGTGAGCTTACCCAACGCTAAAGACTATAAAAGAATAGGAGAGGGCGATGCTGGATTAAATACGGGAGGAATGGGAGCTATTTCACCTGTTTCTTTTGCAGACAAAGTGTATTTAGATAAGATAGAGGAGCGCGTAATCAAACCTACAGTAGAAGGGCTTAAAAAGGATGGAATCCCATACAAAGGATTTATTTTCTTCGGATTGATAAAAGTGAATAACGAACCGATGGTGATCGAATACAATTGCCGCATGGGAGATCCAGAAACAGAAGTGGTAATTCCTCGTATCAAAAGCGATTTCTTACACTTATTAATTGAAACTGGAAAAGGAAACTTAGCCAATCAAAAAATTGAGTTAAAAGATGAAAGCGCTGCTACTGTTATGTTAGTGGCTGGTGGTTATCCAGAAGCTTACGAAAAAGGAATGGTGATTCAAGGTTTAGAAAACGTAGAAGGATCTATTGCTTTTCATGCAGGAACCATTCAAAAAGACAATCAACTTTTAACCAATGGAGGACGTGTAATCGCAGTCACCTCTTATGGAGATGATTTTAAAGCGGCTTTAAAACAATCGTATAAAAATATCGATAAAATTTGCTTCGAAGGAGTGAACTTTAGAACAGATATTGGGTTTGATTTGTAAGGTAGTATTGAGGTTTTAGATATTAGTATTGAGATGAGCACCTTTGTGGAGTTTGGACGTAGGACAATTTGACACAGGAATCAGGACTAGATTTTATAGTATATCGAATTTTATTTGACAAGACAAAAGACAATTTGACACAGGAATCAGGACTAGATGATACTACTATTTATAGTTTAAACATAATTAACAAAAGGAGATGCTTCACAAGTATCTCCTTTTTTGTG
>NVRM01000120.1 GCA_002400885.1 Flavobacteriaceae bacterium | reverse complement strand
AGGATGCACCACAATGGTCAATTCCGTTTTAGTAGGCGGCACACATTGTCCTACATTCGGAGTAAAAGTATAGCGTGTGGTTTTTGTATTGTCCAAGGCAGGCAACCATGTTCCGGTGATTCCCTCTATAGAATTCAATGGTAATAAAGCCAACGCGTTTCCTTCACAAATATCTGGTACTGCGGAAAACGTGGGTATAATAATTGGGTTTATCACAATGGTCATTGTTGTATTTGTTGGATTTGCACATTGACCAGGAACTGGAGAAAACGTATACGTAGTGGTTTTTGTATTGTCCAATGCAGGAGACCAAGTCCCTATCATAAATTCAACAGATGTTGTTGGTAACGCTGGTATAGTTTCACCCTTACAAATAGGGCCTACGGTAGTAAAACTAGCCGTAACATATGGAGCCACCGTCAAGGTCGTCTGATCAGATAATAAGCCACAACCATTTCCTGCACCAATAACTTTCACCCTATATTTGGTCAAATTAACACTTAAAGGAAGCTTTGTAAATCGGAGTTTGTTCGTTGTAGTACCACTATATAAAGTATCATCTACTACATCTATCCAGGTAGTTCCTCCATCGGTGCTTTTTTGCCATTGATAGCTATCAGCATTGGCTACTGTTACCTCTACAGAAGTATCAGCCTCCTGACATCCATCTATAAACTCCGCTGGTTGCACATCTATAACTAAGGTAGGTAATAGTATATAGTTTGGACTAGGCGTCACATACCCATCTACCCCACTAGTAACGGCACCTTTAGCATTCACAATTATAGGAATCCCTCCCAAGTACCCATCGTCATTAACATCCGTAAACCCCGCTTCCACCACATCAAAACAACCATCATTATCACTATCACCATCCATGGCATCGGATAACATATCCGAATCCGTATATCTATCAACTGCCATCGCGGAAATTTTAAACGATGCTATATTTTCCCTTGTTTCAGACTTATTAATATGAGTATAGGTGATTTCACTCACACTATGACTTCTAAATTTAAACGTCCCTGCCCCCGCTATTAAGCTAGAACTATTCAATTTAAAATAAATTTCAAATGCAGAAAATTCGGAGATATTATCATCAAAGACACCGTCGTAATTTACATCAATAAGTAACTGATTGTCTGGATCTAAAACGGTGATTGTTTTATCGGCTGGCACTTTAAGAATAAAGTACTCTTGGTCATCCAATTCATCATTCAAAAGCACAGTATTACTCACATACTCAAATTGCAAATTTAAAGGAGTATCAAAATTTAAGGTATAAGAGACTTCACTTAGATTATTTCCATCATTTGAAGTTACTTTACTAGAAATAACACCAGTACTTCCCCCTATAATAGGAGTCATAATTGTATTGTTTTTCACCTCTATAACCCCTGTATAATTTAGTGTAGGCCCCGCTGTTATCGCAAGGCTTCCCGTAAGCACATTAGAAAAATCCAATGCAAAGTCACCATGTGATTCTTCTGTATTAAAAATACCATCGTTATCTATATCCACATCTACATTGTCAGCTATTCCATCTCCATCTAGGTCATTGGGACAAAGACTTACGGGGATATTTTCGGAAAAAACATTCTCTGTACAACCATCAAATCCACCTTCTAACCGATAATAACCAGCTAGAGACGGTGTATGTTTTTGAGAAGTTGCTCCCTGAATAGGCTCGCCATCAAAGAACCACTGGTATGTCTCGTAAAAAGCATTGTCAAATAGAGAAAGTTCTACATTAGGAATACAATTTCCTGAAGCGTTCAGGTCAGGAATATCAAATACTATCTTTGGCTCAAATATAAAACCTGAATAATACCCCCCATAGGTAGCCGCCCCATTCATTCCATAAGAGGCCACATAGACTTGACGATCAGATTTCACAGAGACATGACCTGTTAAACCACTTACGATATAGGTCACAAAATCTGTATTTCCAATAATTGATTTTGGACTTGTTGTTATTGGTGAGTCATTAATTAAAACAGTAGCGCCCACTTCTGTTATCAAGGTAATCACACCATTAAACTCCCTATTTCCTATTTTATTAATAAACGGGAGGTTCTCAATAACCTTTGGGGTATGACAACTTAAAGGCGGAACAAAAAACATTGCTTGATTGGCGGTTCTATCATCACCTCCAATTCCCTGATAGGCAAATACTTTTTTTGAAGTGGAGACATACAAATTATCGTTTCCACTATAACTAGTTCCATCAAAGGTCAAAAACTCTCCTGCATTTAAAGTCTTTACAAATTGCTGATTATCTTTATATACTTTGGTATCATCCTCATGTGCCACAATTAACACACGCTCCACCATATCAACACCACTTCCTTTGATAAATACATATTCGGTACCAGTTCTTTCAATGGAAACAATTTGATCGACACCAATATCTCTACCATTCGTACCCGTGGGATCATTTGTCCCTGTAAATGAACCACAATTAACTACGATTGGCTTATTTGCCTTTACTTGAACACCAATTAAACCTTTTTCATTTGCGGAGACCAAATTGGTTTTTAAAAGCATGATATAACTTTCTCCTTTATTTAAAACAATATTTTTCGGTCCATTATTATGAATTATAACGCCGGTTTTAAAATTTGAGAATTTAATCGAAGTATTATCTTCGGAAGCCATGACAGAAACTATACTTGACAAGTCATCGGTGAGTCCCGGTGCATTTACAAAACTACCTAATCTAAAAACAGTCCCTAGCCCCGCAATACCTTTACTAACAATCTGACCTGCTTGCGAATTATTTCCGGAAACATTTAAACGTACAGAAACATACACCGGTGACGAAGCATGAACAATAAACCCTTTATCAACTATTTTGTTTGCCGTATCATCACTATCCACAAATAATTGAGTTCCAAAGCCGACTCCTATATTAAATTCTAAAGGATTGGCATTGGAGATCGTGTTAATCACAGGAGTTCCTCCTACTGGAGTAATCGTAACATCAATAGAGGTTGTAGATGGAGTAGAAATGTATAAATATTGATCTTGGGGTGTCGTAGATTTCTCTTTAAAGGCAGCGAGTGGTGGCACAAAATGGATTGTGCTCAACTGAGCATAAGTACCCACAAAAAAGAATAAACAAACTATAACCAAGTACCTTTTCCTCATAAAAAATCAAATTATCTACTTATGAGACAACATTGAATTATATGAGGATTTTCAAATGTACATTATTTATAGATTGATTAAAAAAAATACATTATTTTCTTTAACTAAACTTCGCTTGAACTTCATCCAGAACATCAAAAACATCTTGGGCAACATCAGAGGTTACCATTTTTAAACGGTACTCCTTAAAGTGAGGAATGCCTTTAAAATAGTTGGTATAATGACGTCTTGTTTCCATAACTCCCACTATTTCACTCTCTTTCCAATCTATTTCCATTTGTAAATGACGTTTTGCCATTTCCACACGATCCGCAATGGTGATTTCAGGTAGGTATTCACCTGTATTCATAAAATGTTTGATTTGTTTAAAAAACCAAGGATTTCCAATACTTGCTCTTCCAATCATGGCACCATCCAATCCATATTTATCACGCATTTCTATAGCACGTTCTGGACTATCAACATCGCCATTTCCAAAGACAGAAATATGCATACGTTGGTTATTTTTCACATCCGCAATCTGTGTCCAATCCGCTTGACCTTTATACATCTGTGCACGTGTACGACCATGAATAGCAATAGCTTGACAACCTACATCTTGTAAGCGTTCCGCTACTTCCACAATACGAATAGAATCCGTATCCCAGCCCAAACGGGTTTTTACGGTAATTGGTAAATGCGTATGTTTTACCATAGCTTCGGTAAGTTTCACCATCAAATCGATGTCTTTTAAAATACCAGCTCCAGCACCTTTTGACACTACTTTCTTCACAGGACATCCAAAATTGATGTCTATAAAATCTGGTTTCGATCGCTCTACGATTTCCACCGTTTTTAACATGGATTCCAAATTGGCACCAAAAATTTGAATCCCTACAGGACGCTCACTTTCATAAATATCTAATTTTTTGATACTTTTAGCTGCATCGCGAATCAATCCTTCCGATGATATAAACTCTGTATACACTACATCTGCCCCTTGTTCTTTACACAATACTCTAAACGGTGGATCACTTACATCCTCCATCGGTGCTAATAACAATGGGAACTTCCCTAACTCAATATCTCCAATCTTTGCCAAATCTCTTATTTTAGGGGGCAAAGTTAGGCATTTTATTTGCTGATTCATAACGATTGTTAATTATAGCAAAATTCCTTTATAAGATCAATACAAAACCTACAAGTAACCGAAAAACAGTTCCTAAAATAAGAATCGTAATTTTAAGAATTCAAAAAAATGACTACCTTAGGCTTTCGAAAAAGAACCTAATTAATTAAAAATTGTAACAATGATTAACAAAGTAATCAATACCGTAAAAGAAAAAGCAGGAGCAGCTATCCAAGAATCTACAGGAATGACCGCAGACCAAGCAGGAGAAGCTGTAAAAATATCAGTAAATACAGCCTGGGATAAATTAAAAGATACCGCCATGTCCGGAGATATCAGCTCCTTAATGGATATTTTTAAAGACGAAGGAAACGTTATGGATAAAAAAGTGGTCAAAGACATCACATCCTCTATCAAAACAGAACTCGACGAAAAAATGAATGTATCATCAGAAATGGCCGATAAATTTATTTCTGTAACCGTTCCTGAAACAATTGAGAGTTTAAAAACGACCTTATTAGGTGATGATGGTAAATTTGACATGAGTGATATCACCCGTATCTTAAAAGAACAAGGTGGTGGTTTACTAGGAAGCATTACTAGTATGTTTAAATAAACACGTATACCTATATATGTATAGAAAGACTGAACATTTATTGTTTGGTCTTTTTTTTGTTATGTGTTTTTGTACTGAGAGAGCATACAAAAGTTTTAAAATCGGGTTTTAGAGAGGCGTTTATGACTCCTGCGCACTTTTTTACGCTGCCCCGATGTCTCGATATTGACAACCCGACTCCGCGAGGATGCACTTAAACTACTTAACACTCAAACGTCTTACAATTGTACTATTAACACATTTAACCCAAAACAATTAATAAATTTAAAACAATAAAATGGCCTCTGACGCTACCCCAAATTCGCTAAGATGACACTCGGAATACACAACGAAATTCAGTGTCAGTTCGAGTGATTTTTAGTAAATTTCCGTAAGAAAACATTTAAAAAACGGTATCGAAAACCGAGTGAGAAAACAGTACTATTTCCCTATAAAAACATCTCCTTTAGATTAGCAAAGAAGAATTAAACCAGATAATTAGTGTTTAAAGTCTTCTTATTATTTGAGTGTTTTATGCTTAATATATAA
>NVRM01000010.1 GCA_002400885.1 Flavobacteriaceae bacterium | reverse complement strand
TACTAATTGTTCTAAACTAACAAACCGAGTTTCGGAATTTCCGGCAATGGTATAATCAACTCTTAAGGTTTTATTAATGAAATAATCGTCAAAATTAATAGACTGTAATGCTGTTTTTTCCTGTGCTTTACCTGAAAAGGAAAACGCCAATACTATAAAATAGAATAAAATAGTCGAAAATAATTTCGTCATAATTTTGAGGTTTTGATGTGGTTTTTGTTCCCGCTAAGTTAGTAAAAACTAAATACCAAGCGTTGTTTTTAGGGAGGTGATGTTTAAAAATTACTGTTTTTTTAAGCTTGTTTTATCTCAGGTAGTTTTATATTAAGATTTAGCTATAGAAATGTTTACAGATTTCTATTTGCCAAGCACCTTAAGGTGTATAAAAGACAAGAAGTTTACCTTGAGCCTTCCCTTGTTGAACGACGGGGCTACTCAAGCGGAAAGCTTCCTCATAAAGAGGAGTCTTTTTTTGTTTAAAACTTAGGGGAGTATATTTCAAATACAGGAGAGGTGAATAAAGCCCCTCAAAACTAAGTTATGAGGGGCTTATGTACTTAAAAGTCAGTTTTTTTGGTTTTACTCTTTTTGATGGAGGTTTTACATTTCTTTTGTCAATACATTCTCATCGATATGACTAAAAACCTTCCCGTAAATATCTACCACTGTTTCTTGAGAATAGCTCAAGGTCTTTCCTTTGATTGTAAAAGTTCTTTTAAACGATTTGGTATTGGCTTTTTTCTGCATAAATGCAGATTGTACAATTCCTCCGTGGTCATTGTTTCCATCAGCGAATACACTTAATGTCAATTGATCGTCTTCCGCTTTAAATTCCCCGGTTGCCAATACACAAACACCTCTAGGAATTGAAAAACCGTTCATAATCATATTATTGTCTTTATCCCAGATCCAATGCCCTGTTTCGCTATGTGAAACTTTGTCATTCGATTTTTCTCTTACAACTTGGTTGTATTCAACAGCTGTCAATTCTTGTTCTTCTGCATTCTCTATGGCAATATCAACGGGTTTAATGGTTAATATTTCATAATAAGGATTATTTTCATCTTCTTCAGGTTTTGGCGCGAGGTCTATTCCTGAATTTCCTTTCCATGTTCCTAATAATTGAGCGAGTGGGTTTGTTTTTAGTTTGTTCATTTTAAGTGTGTTATAATGTTTAATTGTAGGGGCGTTGTTTTTGTTAAAAACAAGATGTATCAGTCGAGTATTTACACTGTGAATTTACTGCTTTTAAGAGTTAGAATCATTCTGTTTAATTCCGTTTTAAGGGAGGGAGGTATATAGGGCTTAAAATGCAGTTATTCCAAAAGATTGAAAAAGGAGGGAGGAGTTTTTTTATTTTGATAAAAAGGCTGAAAATTGTGCTGTAGTCTTCTTTTACAAAAAAATGCCAATCAAATTAGGAGTGACATTTTTTAGGGTGAATTTTACATTGAATTAGTGTCATTATTCTCGGGTATTTAAACTAGAAAAGTAAGGTGCAACTAGATGTGATTTATTTGGAATGAATTGACGATTTTTCCCGGTTTTTCAAATAAAACATTCCATTAAATGACGAATAAGGACACCTTTTAGATTTATTAGTTCGCGCTATAAGTGTGTCATGTACATTTTATTTCTATATTAGAAACTTTTAATATTTAGTGTTTTTGGATACAATTAAAAAGGTATAACATGTTTAAAATAGTTAATTGTTATTTTAGTAAAGTGGCATTTTTTTCTGCGCTTATTTTTTGTATAGGGATGATTTTTCCTGGTAAAATTCATGCACAGGAACATTCGAATTTCATGCATTTATCCTCTGTAATAAATAATAGACAGGTACGTTTTCAGAAAATAATTCAAGACGAATTAGGATACATGTGGATGATAAATAGTGAGGTAGTTCAAAAATATGATGGCTATAACTATACTACTATTAATTTGGATGCAATTTTTGAAAACCCAAGTGTAAATGATTTTGTATTTGACCTTGTTAAAGATAAAATGGGGAACCTTTGGCTGATCAGTTTCAATGGGCTGGTGGCTAAATACAGTGCTGATTTCGGTTTTACTTCCCCTGAATCATTGAAAAATGTAAAAGTACAGTTCATGTCTTTTTTTGAAAATGAGCTGTATGTCGCGTCAAAAACAGGTGAGATTTACAGGTGTAATTTAGGAGATGAAAAATTGGAAAGACTTACCACGATCTCTAATGTTGTTCCAAAGAAATCTGAGATAACAGGGCTTGTTGGATTGAAGGATGGCCAATTGTTTATTGCAACAAGTTTTGGAACACTCTATAAATATAATCTTAATTCAACGTATTTACAAGAGATAAAAGGTGCTTTTAGCGGTTTTCCTGGGAATTTAAATATCCTTGCAGATTTGAACTCAAATTTGTGGATAGGAACAGAAATTTATGGTTTGTTTGTCTATGATACGATTGATGAGAAATTTATACAAGAAAAATTCTTTAAAAAACCATACTATAATTTAGACAAAGAACTGATTATTACGATATTTTGTGATACCAAAGGAATCGTTTGGGCAGGGACCGACGGTGGAGGCTTATACAAAATAGATACGCAAACCGGAAGTGTTAAATTATATATTCATAATGATACCAATAGATTTTCTTTGGGGAGTAATTCGATCCTTTCTATTAGTGAAGATAATCAGCACAATATTTGGGTACTTACTAATTATGGAAGTATAAATATTCTACCAGGAGGGAATGACGTAATTGGTTATCATGCAGGGACGCTAAATAATATTCCCGCTCGAATTTTATCCATGTATGAAACTAGGAAAGGTGATTTGTGGGTAGGAACAGATGGCCAAGGAATCACCCACATTCAAAAGCTAGGGGATGTAACCGAGGAGGTGCGTCAATATTTTAAACCGAAAGGGTTTAAAAAAGGGCTTTATGTTCAATCAATTATTGAGGATTCAAAGGCTAATATATGGTTTGGGACCTATAAAAATGGTTTGTGGCATTACGATGTAAAGCATCAAGTATTTGAACGAATTATTATAAAAAATCATCTGGGACAGCCAGCTACGGATGTGCGAACAGTTTTTACGGATTCTAAAAATAGAATTTGGGTAGGTTCCAATATTGCTATAAATGTATATGATGTTCAAAAACGCTTATTGGCTACTTTTAGGAATAATAGACAAGGGATAAAAGGCCTGATAACAACGAGTATTCTGGAAGATAAAAACAGTAATATTTGGATCGGTAATATCAAAGGAGGTTTGTTTAAATTTAAAGAGGATTTAGAGAATTTGTCTAATTCTTCTTTTGCTTATTATAGTTATTTTGATGAGCTTACCTATCATAAGGACATATTAGGAGTGACTTTTATGACCTTGGGGACGGATGGAATTATTTGGTTGATAAATAGGCATGGCGTTTTGATTGCATTTGATCCGGAAAATGGAAATTATGTGCACCATAGAAGCTTAAACAGCATGGCTAATGCAAGGATGTTAGCTGTTTTAGTAGAAGATAGGGATAACCTATGGTTGAGTTCTAGCAATGGAATTATCCATTATAATACACAAGATAAAAGTCTCAATATCTATCATGATACGGATGGGTTTCAAGATAATTTATTTTTGAAGAGAAGTGCTTTGAAAACTGCTAAAGGGGCATTGTTTTTTGGAGGGGTAAAAGGCCTGAGTTATTTTAATCCAACATCGATTTATAAAAAGGAGACAAAGGCTAATTTATTCATAAATGCACTTGAAATTGTGAATAAGCCGGCAGAATTGGTGATTCCAGATCAAATAAAACATGGAATTGAGCAACTTAAAAGTCTCGTTTTAGAGGCCGATCAATCGTCGTTTTCTTTTCGGTTTTCTGCCATTGACAATATATTAACTCCTCGCTTTAAATACGCCTATAGACTTAAAGGGTTTAATGATGAGTGGATCACAGTTAAAAAAGAACCACTTGCAACCTATACAAATATCCCTTCGGGTAGCTATGATTTCGAAGTAAAGGCAGGTTCGAAAGAGGGAGGGTGGAACATTGGTCCCAAGGTTATTTCCATCCGAGTGAATCCTCCTTTTTGGAGAACCAAATATGCTTATTTAGTCTATGTTTTTATCTTTATTTTAATGATTTATAGTTTGATAAAATGGATAGAACTTCGGAGAAATTTAATTTCCGAGAAAATTATTTCACATAAAGAAAAAGAGCTTCACAAAGTTAAAATGGATTTTTTCGCTAAAATATCTCATGAAATACAAACCCCGTTAACACTTATTGTTAGTCCTATTGATGATATGTTAGACAGGGCACAGCAGAACGGAAATCGACTGCTCGAACAACGCTTAAAAATCATCTCTAATAACGTAAAACGCTTGTCTAGAATTGTTTTTGAATTGACAACGGTGCGGAATAAAGAGTTAGGGAATGAGCGTTTATTTGTAAGTCAAAATGATTTAAATAGGGAACTTTTAAATGTTTCAACGTCATTTCAGGAGCAAGCAAGACTAAAAAAAATAGATTTTTCTGTCAGCTGTCCTCAAAATTTACAAGAAGTATGGTATGACAAAGATAAAGTAGAGCATATTTTATACAACCTGCTTTCAAATGCCTTTAAATTCACTCCAAAAGAAGGAAATATTCAACTAGTAGTGCTTCCTATAAATAATAAAAATTCTATAAAAATTTCTATTTCAGATTCTGGACCAGGGATTCCGAAATCAGAATTGGAGAGTATTTTTAATTTATTTTATCAATCTGAAATAGGGAAACAACATAAAGGTACAGGGATTGGTTTGGCCTTGACCAAGGATTTGGTAACCCTTCATCGTGGGAAAATAGAGGTAGCTTCCTCTCCTATGGAAGGGACGGTATTTACGGTGGTGTTGCCCATTGCTGAAGATGCTTATTTAAAGGATGAGCATGTCACTACAGAGGAACAAATAGCGCCGATTCAGGAGGTATTGATCTCCGAAGAAAAAGTAGCAAAACGTTCAATATGTAAATTAGAAAAAACGATTTTGATTGTAGAGGACAATGTAGAATTACAGTTGTTTTTAAAAGAGCTGTTGTCTCCTCTGTATCAGGTTCTCATTGCTGATAATGGAGAGGAAGGATATGAATTGGCAAAAAGAAACCTTCCCCAGTTAATTTTAAGTGATATTATGATGCCTAAGCTAGATGGCTTAGAGATGACAAAATTATTAAAAAAAGATGTGGTCACGAAGCACATCCCTATTGTGTTATTAACAGCAAAAAACACCACAAATGCAAAAATTATTGGACTGCAATCTGGGGCTATAGAGTTTATAAAAAAGCCTTTTGATACCAAAGAATTATTGTTAAAAATCAATAATATAATATTATCGACAGAGCATATTATCTCAAAGCTTAAAAAAGAAATGATAAGTCAGCCAGCGATTAATATTGATAAGTCTCAGGACGATGTCTTTCTAGAGAGTCTTGTTGCAGTGATCAATAGTAAATTGGAAAATCCTAATTTTAAAATGGAAGAGTTGGCAGATGCTTTACATATGAGTTATTCTGTACTGTATCGCAAGTGTCATGGGGTAACCAATAAGAGTTTAGTTGATCTAGTACGTTTTCTACGCTTAAAAAAAGCAGCGATTGTGATTGCAAAATACGGTTATAGTGTTGCGGATGCGGCCTATGTTTCTGGATTTAATGATCCAAAGTATTTTTCGAGATGTTTTAAAAAGAATTTTAAGATGACTCCCAATGCTTTTAAAAAAGAAGCGCAGGAAATGGGTTCTGAAGCCTGTTTAAAAAGACACAAATTAGATGTAGTGTAATAAATGATACATTACATAGCGTATTAAATAAAAAGGGTGAGAAATAGCATTTCTCACCCCTTTTTCAATTCAAACAATAACAACTTAATAAGTGTCTTTCATCCAATTATATGGCTTATTTTTTATCCAGTTTCCTCTGGTGAAATCTGGAAAATCTTGTGGTTCTCCGTTATTTTCTATCGATAATTCAGAGAGGGGTGTTATGGCAGACCAGGCGGAAGCATCATAAGCATCCATAGGTGGTGCTATATTTTGTTTAGCCGATTCTACAAAAGCATTGATTACAAACCAGTCCATTCCTCCATGTCCTGCACCGGAAGCTAATTCTCCGTATTTTTTCCAAAGTGGATGGTCGTATTTTTTTAACCAGTTACTTGCATCATCCCAGCGGTGTGGATCCGATATTCCTTCTATGTATATTCTATTTCCATCTACTTCCCATAAACCATTAGAACCTTGCACTCTAAATCCTAAAGAATAAGGTCTTGGTAAATTACAATCATGTGTTACAATAATGCTTTCTCCATTGGCAGTTTCTATGGTCGTTGTAATAACATCGCCTTGCTTGAATTTTAACTTCGCATTTGGATGGTCTTTTCCTCCGTTTTTTACGATATAATCGTTCAGTCCTATTCCTTTGGTGGCTGTTGAGGTAAGTGATGTGAATCTATTTCCTCTGTTAATATCACACATAGCAGCAATAGGGCCTGCTCCATGTGTAGGATATACATCCGCATTTCTCAATAAAGAATGTTGTGTACGCCATGCAGCTTCAGAAATTCCTTTGTCTCCAAATTCCACACCCTTTCCATAGGCCGTTTTTCCATCATTTAATTTTACAAAACGCAAGTCGTGTTGGTAACCACATCTAAAGTGAACCAATTCTCCAAAAACATTTTGTTTTACCATGTTTAATACCGCCATAATATCTCTTCGGTAATTCACATTTTCTAAAATCATTAAGTGAGTTCCTGTTTCCTCATGAACATTTACAAGGTCCCAACATTCTTCTAGTGTATTTGCTGCAGAAACTTCTAAACCGGTGTATTTTCCTGCTTTCATAGCATCCTTTGCCATACGTGTATGCCATAACCAAGGAGTTGCAATAATAACCGCATCCACATCGTCCATTTCTAAAAGGTTGCGATAGTCATAATCGTCCTTGCCGAATACTTTTGGTTTTTTTTCTCCTTTTTTTGAAATGTGATCTAAGGCTATTTTAATACGCCTGTCGTCAATATCACAAATAGCAGTAACGAGTACGTCGTCTCTATTTAAAACATTGTCGAGGTGATTGGTTCCTCTCAGACCAACACCTATCATTCCTACTTTTAGTTTTTGTTGTTTTTTTATAGCTCCAAAACTAAGGTTTGGACTCAATGCAATTCCTGCACTTACGATGGCTGTTTTTTTGATGAAATTTCTTCGTGTACTCATGTATGATATGGAGTTTTAATATTATTAATTGTCTTTTTTATTACTACTAATTTGGAGAAAACTCTCTGGAGGTAGCATAGCCCCAAATGGTGTATTTTCTTATGAAAAGAAGGTATTTGTAAATTCGTTGTTTGTCCGTTGTTAATGGCGGATGTGCAGCCTTATCTTCCACTTTAATTGAGGGGGCTTTTATGGGATTTGAACCCCTAAAGTAATCGGAGAGTATTTCTGTATATTCGAGAAGACTTCCTGTATGAGTGGACGTGTTAAATTTTTCTTCAAATTCGGTTTCAAATGCTGCGGCTCCTTTTAAAAATTCGGTTTGATCAGCAGGGGAGATGACTTCATTTAAAATCAGGTCTATAAACCTTGGGATTTCCTCTTGTATTACGGGACTTTCAGGAATTGGAAGTATAGTTTGGCTTATCTTTACGAGTATAGCGCCTCTTTTAACACTTAAAAACAATGGGGTCCACGTATTTTCTGGCGCTAATTTACAGGCAGAAAATAGTTGTAATAAAGTAGGTGCCGCTATGGTGGCTCCTAAGGCAAAACCCATGGTTTTGAGTACTTTTCGTCTATCCATTTTACTGTTTTTTAAAATGAGTCACTGCATGGTCTACTGCTCTTGCAGTGAGTGCCATATAGGTGAGTGATGGGTTTTGATAGGCCGCTGAGGTCATACAAGCGCCATCGGTTACATAGACATTGAGGACACTGTGTAGCTGATTGAAATTATTCAATACAGATGTTTTAGGATCATGGCCCATACGTGCGGTTCCCATTTCGTGAATGGCATTTCCAGGAGCGCTGTGCTCGTCATATCCCTGTACGTTTTTATAGCCTGCAGCAGTGAGCATCTGGATGGCGTCTTGCTGCATGTCTTTGCGCATATTTCGTTCGTTTTCTTTGAATTCACAATCAAAATTCACTGTGGGCAAGCCCCATTGGTCCGTGTTTTTTAAGTCCAAAGACATCTTGTTATCGTGATAAGGTAGTGTCTCTCCAAAACCATTAAGGCCTATTTTCCAAGCCCCAGGGAGGACTAGTTGGTTTTTTAATTCAGCTCCAATAGTCATTTCTTGAATGGCAGATTTCCAATTCTTTCTACTGGCACTTCCTTGAAATCCGTAACCTCTTTTAAATTTCGTAGTATGGCTATCCGTATCTATATTTTTGAAACGTGGTATGTGAAAGCTCGCAGGTCTAGTCGTATCGTTCATTTCTTTTTCAAAACCTTGAACATCTGCCGTGGCGCCCACCTTATAATGATGATCCATAAGATTATGTCCCAATTCTCCACTGTCATTTCCTAAACCATGAGGAAACCTTTTGGAGGTAGAGTTTAATAAAATAGCGGTGCTTGCAACTGTAGAAGCACAGCAAAAAATGAGCTGCGCATTGTACATCGTTTTTTGGTGGCTTATGGCATCAATAACCACCACTCCTGTTGCTTTTTTTGAAACATCATCATAGATGATTTCTGAGACAATAGCATGTGTTTTTAGTGTCATATTTCCCGTGCGTTCGGCAGCGGGTAGGGTGCAAGAATTACTGCTGAAATATGCTCCAAGAGGACAACCACGCATGCATTTATTTCTCTGCTGACATTGGTAACGTCCTGGGCGGTTTTTTTGATCCGTTAAATTTGCAAAGCGTCCAATAGTAAGGTATCTATCTTTAAAAGTATTCAAAAGTGTCTGTTTCAAATCTTTTTCCACAACATTTAAATCCATGGGAGGTAAAAAGGGACCATCTGGCAAATGTGCTAAGCCTAGTTTTTCACCACTCACGCCTATAAAAGCTTCCACCTTATCATACCAAGGGGCAATATCTTTATATCGTATGGGCCAATCGATGGCGATGCCTTCTTTTTTATTGGCTTCAAAATCCAAATCACTGAGTCGTAAACACTGCCTTCCCCAGGATAAGGAACGTCCTCCCACATGATAGCCTCGAATCCAATCAAATCGTTTGGTTTCGATATAGGGGTGTTTTAGGTCGTTTACAAACCAATGGCTGTATTTTTCTCTAGTTGCATAGCCAGTTCTAGCTTGTTTAATTTGAGATTGTTCTTTTGCTAAAGGAGCCATTCCCCTGTATTTAAAATCCCATGTACTCATGTTTGCGGTAGGATAATCTGTAATGTGATTTACCGGACGTCCTCTTTCTAGKACTAATGTTTTTAARCCTTGTTCASAGAGTTCCTTTGCWGCCCATCCACCRGATATWCCYGTYCCTATSACRATAGCGTCGTAATGTTCATTGTCTATTTTCATGARSTARYAKTTGKTWTAATCATARSAGAACAGTNWTYYTTTGNTAAAGTGATGGTMTTGTTCTTTACAAAATTAATAGAAATTCCCTTTTAAAAAGGGGACTTATTCGTTGTWTAGGGAGACKATCTAGTTAAAAAGCATAGAAAACCTYGATAAATGYAGTTTGANAANNAWMAKTWTKKWWAWWWAATKWAWTTATTACKTTTTAAAATGATAGSKSMCTGTTTTTTYARAGATGTRTTTAATATAACAAAAWGACTGYCTAGTTGTTTTAAAACAAACATTTTATAAAARGAACCTWAATTAGTAATWAAAAAAGGSGWGTTTTTTTTATCAATTCAATAAAAAYATGCAAAAGTTAAAAATATTAAATGTAAATTTGACACTTAATGATGTTGTRCTGAACCTCAAAGTTTTTGAGGTRAAAAGKAACAGCATTGGTTTAAATTAAGACAATAATAGATGCATACAGATTTAGAAGAACATCCMCATAGGAGGTATAATATTTTGACCCAAGAATGGGTATTGGTGTCACCACATAGAACCAAAAGACCTTGGCAAGGTAAGACAGAAACTACAGAGAAAAACGAACATATTTCTTATGACGAGACCTGTTTTTTATGCCCAACCAATGAACGTATGGGAGGGGAAATTAACCCTGACTATAAAGAAACGAATGTTTTTTCGAATGATTTTGGAGCCTTATTAGCAGAAACACCCGCGTTTAATTATGAAAAAGGCTTGTTAAAGGCTGAAGGTGAAAGTGGAATTTGTAAAGTGATTTGTTTTTCTCCAGATCATTCCTTAACGCTTCCAGATATGGAATTGCCAGCCATTGTGAAAATTGTTGATACTTGGCAGCATGAGTTTGTGGAATTAGGAAAGCTTCCCACGATTAATTATGTACAAATATTTGAGAATAAAGGAGCCATTATGGGTTGTAGTAACCCACATCCTCATGGTCAAATATGGGCACAACACGCCATTCCTACCGAAATTGAAAAAAAGACGGCTACACAACAGAATCATTATAAATTATATGGAAAGACCTTATTGAGTACATATATAAAACAAGAGTTGGAAGAAGGAACTCGTGTTATTAGTGAGAATGATAGTTTTGTGACTTTAGTACCTTTTTGGGCTGTTTGGCCTTATGAAACCATGATTTTACCTAAAAGACCCATGGCTACGATTGCAGAATTATCGGATAAAGAGAAAGAAGATTTTGCACAACAATTAAAAACAATCACACAAAAATACGACCGTCTTTTTGATACTTCATTTCCATATTCAGCGGGAATTCATCAAGCACCTACAGATGGTTTAGCGCACAAGGAATGGCATTGGCACATGAGTTTTTATCCGCCATTATTGCGTTCTGCTACAGTAAAGAAATTTATGGTAGGTTATGAAATGTTTGCGATGCCTCAAAGAGATTTAACAGCTGAATCAGCTGCAGAAAAATTAAAATCATTATAATTTAAAAAAGTCAGCTTAAAAAGCCGCTTTCAAAAAATGGAAAAAAATAATACTATGGATGCTTCGTATGATCTCATCGTAAATTCTCCGGGAAGAATTAATATTATAGGGGAACATACGGATTATAACAACGGCTTTGTATTGCCTACAGCAATTGATAAAAAAATTCAATTTAAATTCAGGAAAAATAACAGTGACAAGAACTGTCTAGTTAAGAGTGTAGATTTCGACACCCAATTTTCTTTTGACCTATTAGAAATTTCTAAAAGTGAAACGCAATGGGAAAATTATATCTTGGGAGTTGTGTATGAAATTCAACAATTAACTTCCAATTTAAAGGGCTTTGACTGTGTGTTTAAAAGTGAGATTCCTATCGGGTCTGGAATCAGTTCATCCGCAGCCTTAGAATGTGGACTGGCCTTTGGCTTAAACGAGTTGTTTGATCTGAAATTGACAAAACTACAAATAGTGGAATTGTCACAACGAGCAGAACACAATTATGTAGGGACAAAATGTGGAATTATGGACCAGTACGCCTCGGTAATGAGTAAAGAGGGTCACGTTATTTTATTGGATTGTCAATCCTTAGAAGCGACATATGTTCCCATGAATATAGCGCCTTATAAATTGTTGCTATTGAATACCAATGTGTCACATAACTTAGCTTCTGGAGAGTACAATACAAGGAGACAGCAATGTGAAAGTGGTGTGGCTATCATTCAAAAAAAATATCCAGCTGTACAATCTTTAAGAGATGTAAGTATGGAAATGTTAAGCGAATTTAAATTAGATTTGTCAACGGTAGTGTTCGATAGGTGTTCTTATGTAGTACAAGAAAAAGAGCGCACATTAAACGCTGTAGAAGCCTTAAAAAATAACGATTTAAAAGAGTTGGGTGCATTGATGTATCAAACACATGATGGTTTACAACATTTGTATGAGGTAAGTTGTAAAGAATTGGATTTTTTAGTTGATTTTTCTAAAAAATACGAGCAGGTTTTAGGCGCCAGAGTGATGGGCGGAGGATTTGGAGGCTGTTCTATCAATTTAATTCATGAAACGGCTGTTGCACAGTTTACAGCAGAAGTTTCGAAGGCTTATTTTGAGGAGTTTGAAATAAAATTAACTGCTTTTGAGGCCATGCCTTGTGAAGGAACAAGTATCGAAAAATAAAAAAATATAACCAAATTATATATTATGACAACAAATTTTGAGTTTTGGGATTATTTTATCTTTATAGCCTATGCTATCCTAATTTTAGGAGTAGGATTATGGGTGTCTAGAGATAAAGATGGGCATCAAAAAAATGCCGAAGATTATTTTTTGGCAAGTAAATCATTGCCATGGTGGGCTGTTGGAGCATCACTTATTGCAGCCAATATATCTGCAGAGCAATTTATAGGAATGTCAGGTTCTGGATTTGCTTTAGGATTGGCCATTGCCTCTTATGAATGGATGGCAGCCATTACTTTAATTATTGTAGGGAAATACTTTTTACCCATATTTATAGAGAAAGGACTGTACACCATTCCTGAATTTGTTGAAAAACGATTCTCTACGAATTTAAAAACGATTTTAGCAGTCTTTTGGATTGCTTTGTATGTGTTTGTGAATTTGGCATCTGTATTGTATTTAGGATCGTTGGCTTTGGAAACAATTATGGGGATTCCTATGGTTTATGGAGTGATAGGATTGGCCTTGTTTGCTGCTGCTTACTCATTATACGGAGGATTGTCCGCAGTGGCATGGACAGATGTAATACAAGTGATATTTTTAATATTTGGAGGTTTGGCAACTACTTATTTAGCCTTAGATACCGTGTCTGATGGACAGGGTTTTATGGAAGGTTTAAGTATTGTTTATGATGCAGCTCCTGATAGATTTTCCATGATATTGGACGCATCCAACCCTGAGTTTAAAAACTTACCTGGAATAGGTGTGTTAGTAGGAGGAATGTGGGTGGCCAATCTATATTATTGGGGTTTCAACCAGTATATTATCCAACGTACCTTGGCGGCTAAATCATTAAAAGAAGCTCAGAAAGGAATTTTATTAGCAGCATTTTTAAAGTTGATTATCCCTGTAATTGTTGTGTTGCCTGGAATTGCAGCATATGTAATGGTAAACGACCCGGAAATACTAGCACGTTTAGGAGAGGCTGGATTGCAAAATTTACCGACAGTTGATCAGGCGGATAAAGCATATCCATGGTTATTACAATTTTTACCAACAGGATTAAAAGGAGTGGCCTTTGCAGCTTTAACAGCGGCTATTGTATCTTCTTTAGCTTCCATGTTAAATTCTACATCTACCATTTTTACAATGGATATTTACAAGCAGTATATTAATAAAAACGCCAGTGATAAAAAAACGGTGAATGTCGGTCGTTTGTCTGCGTTTGCTGCCTTGGTTATTGCAAGTATTCTGGCGCCATTATTAGGTGGATTGGATCAAGCTTTTCAGTTTATTCAAGAATTTACAGGAATGGTAAGTCCAGGTATATTAGCGGTATTTATGTTAGGGTTATTCTGGAAAAAAACAACAAATAAAGGGGCTATTATTGGAGCCTTAACTTCCATTCCAATTGCTATGTATTTTAAAGTAGCACCAAAAGGATGGAGTACAAGTGCTATTTTCGTAGATCTTCCTTGGATGGATCAAATGGGATATACGGCTGTTTTAACGATGGTAGTTATTGCCATTGCTAGTTATATTCAGCATAAAGGTGCAGATGATGAAAAAGCGATTGATATTAAAAAGGAATTGTTTAAAACAAGTCCTTTGTACAATATTGGTGCCTTTGCAGTGATGATAATTTTAGTAGTATTGTATTCTTTATTCTGGAAATAAAAGTTGAATATACGTTACTTATATAAAAAAGAGACTGCAATTTTGCAGTCTCTTTTTTTTTGTGGCAGACATTTGAAAATCGTTCGTTTATTGTCTGGTAATCGTTAACTACCTGTATGCTAAAATGTTTTAGTTTGAGTAGGTTGATAAATATCATAATTTTTGTGCTTTTTTTTTAGGAATCTTAGAGAGTAATTTAGATTCTTATTGTTTTAATGTCAACCGGCATGTGGTTGGGTTTCATAATAACAAAAGAATTTGGACACTGTAGTAACCTACGGCACCTTATGTTTTCTGTAGTGATCCGCTCCTAATGATTCATTTTAATTGCTAATACCTAAACCAGTACAATGAACCCTAAAAAAAATATTTTAATTATTGACTCTGATAGTGATCGCTTACTGAAAACCTGTAAGTTATTTGTAGCACAAGGGTACCGAGTGTGGCCTGCTGACAGTTGTGAATTAGCTGTTGTTTCTATCGGTGTAAAAGCGCCGGATTTAATTTTGATAGATGTAAAACCCGAAATGGATGGTTTTGATTTTTGTAAATTGATAAAAGGACAGGATGAATTTGCTAATATTCCTGTTGTTTTTCTTTCTTTTACGAAGCAACTGTGTTTTAAGATGGAAGCTTTAACTCAGGGAGAAGTGAATTTTGTTCCAAAAAACTTCAATTGTAACGAGTTGTTTGGGATGGTTAAAAAACAGATTAACGCATACACTATTCAAAAGTAAATAATTGCTAAAATTAAGAGCTGAAGGAGCTAAATTAGCTGTAACTTTTGACTTTTATTCTTTTTCTTAATTGAGGATTCAAACTTCAATATTTAATGTACCTTTGCTTTGTATTGGTGGATGTTTTTATTATTAAAACACCTTAATATGGGAATCCGGTTAGAATCCGGAGCTGTACCCGCAGCTGTATGCCTCGAGAAATTTTTTCACACTTCGCCACTGTTTTATTTTTGTAAAATGGGAAGGTTCGAAAAAATGAGGTAAGCCAGAAGACCTGCCATTGATAAAATGCTTTCGGGACAAAAGCGAAGTAATAAGTACACGTTGTACACATAATTTTTTTATTTTTTAGAGATGATAAAGAACATTGGAGTTTTTTTATGCATGTTGTTATTTCCTGTTTATGGATTTGGAATGCATATAGCGGAAGGTTTTTTGCCAAAGAAATGGGCAGGTATTTGGACAATAATTTTTATACCTTTTTTAATAATTGGATATCAAAAGTTAAAAAAGCAAATAGAGAAGGTTCCGAAAACAAAACTTTTATTTTCAGTTGTATGTGCATTTGTTTTTGTACTGTCTTCTTTTAAAATTCCATCGGTAGCTGGTAGTAGTTCTCATCTTACAGGTATTGCTTTGGGAGCTATTTTGTTTGGTGCATATTCAATGTCTGTAGCAGGAGTTATTGTACTGCTTTTTCAAGCGTTATTACTGGCTCACGGAGGTATTACTACCTTGGGAGCTAATGCTTTTTCAATGGCGGTTGTAGGTGCTTTTTCTGCGGTTTGGGTATTCAAATCATGTCGTTTTTTTCGTGTACCACAAGGGGTTGCTGTGTTTACTGCAGCGCTTATTTCGGATGTGTTAATCTATGTTTCAACTTCAGGTCAATTGGCCTTAGCTTTTCAGTCACCAACTCATGGTTTTCTAGATAATTTGATAAAATTTTTATCGGTATTTGCAGTAACTCAATTACCACTGGCTTTTGTAGAAGGGATTTTTACAGTCGTTGCTTTTAACATGATTTCCAAATATAGTAAACAGGAATTAATGGTGTTAAACCCATCTTTATATTAATAATTCTTAAAATCTACGTATGGTTAAAGGTAAAAGTATATCTGTTATTGTTGTTATTATAGCTGTTTTTGTTGTTGGTGTACAGTTTGTGTTGCCGTTTCTAATGGGGGATTTTAAAGGAACGGATGATCAGGCTGTAGGGCTTATATCTAGTATTAATCCAGACTATAAACCATGGATGGATCATTTTTGGGCGCCTTCTGGAGATTGGGGAGAAACACTTGTATTTGCTTTTCAAACCACTATTGGTGTAGGGATTATTGTGTTTTATGTACTTAAAAACAACAGAAAACTAAAATCCAAAAAATGCTAATAGAGAGTGTTTATAATTACAAACATAGGCTTGTGGATGCACATTTTTTGGTGAAAATAGTGTACGTTCTTCCTGCTTTTGTACTTGTTCTTATCTCTGAAAACACAGCGTTTCATGGCTTTGCTTTTTGTCTTATATTCATTGCTTGTAAGTACATTGCAAAAGTCCCAATATTCCATTTACTAAAACTTTTTTCTGTACCATTTTTATTTATTTTTATTGGATGTTTTACCTTGTTGTTTTCTTTTGATAAGATACATGGTATTGGAATTTTGGATGATTCTTATTTTTTGGGTATCGCTATTTTTACAAAGAGTATGGCGTTAATTAGTGTGATGTATTTTTTCTTGCTAACTCATACTATTTCAGAAATATCAAAATATATGTACGCATGTAAAGTGCCGAGTTTATTTATAGAATTATTTGTACTTACCTATAAGTTTATTTATTTATTAAGTGATACTGCAAAATCAATGCAAATTGCTCAAAAATGTAGAATGGGTGACCAACAAGGGTATTTAAATACTGTTCGAAACTACGGATTACTATTTAGTATGGTTTTTAGGCATGCCATGTTACAAACGGAACAATTGGAAATTGCTATGTCGGCAAGGTTGGGGAGTAATAATTTTGTGTTTGTACAAGAGAAACATGCCTATAGTTTTATGAATTTACTAGCTCCAATATTGTTTGTGTTACTATTAATTACTGCGTTATTATTGTTATAAGTATGAAAGAGGATACTATTGTTTGTTTTGAAAATGTTAGTTTTTCTTATCCATCGGGTAGTTTAGCTATAGAATCGTTGAATGTAAACTTGCCTAAAGGGAAAAAAATCGCCTTATTAGGGGGGAATGGAGCAGGGAAATCTACCTTGATGTTGTTGCTAAATGGGATCTTAAAACCTAGTAAAGGACAATTATTGTATAATGGGGAAAGCTATAATTATAATGCCAAAGCACTCCGTACACTTAGATCTAATGTTGGCTTATTGTTTCCAGAGCCAGATTATCAATTGATTGCACCAACTGTTTATGAAGAAATTTCTTTTGGTTTATTGAATCAAGTAAAAGAACCTGAGGAGATCAGGAAAATTATTGCGAAAGTGTTAGTTGATTTTTCTTTGGTGGAATTAAAAGATAGGCCTCCTCACCAATTGAGTACAGGGCAAAAAAAAAGACTCTGTTTAGCAGCTGTTTTGGCCATGGAACCCGAATTGATTGTATGTGATGAGCCGGCCGCTAATTTGGACCCTATGTATGCCGATAAAATTTTTAATTATTTGAATACCTTAAATAAGAAAGGTAAAACCATCCTTATCGCTACTCATGATGTGAATCAGGCATATGAATGGGCAGACTTTATTGTGATTTTAAATGAAGGAAAGGTGCTAACTAGTGGGGGACCGGAAACTGTTTTTAATTGTGAAAACACATTAAAACAAGCGAACTTAAAACAACCTACTATTATAAATATTATAAACTCGCTGGGCTTAGATTCTGTAAATGTTCCGAGGAATATTGATGGTTTAAATGCGCTTCTTAAAGGTCGTTTAAGTAAATAGACGATACGTTTTTTGTTTTAGTTTTTAGACCTTATTATTTAATTTTGATCTTCTTATCTGTTTATTTATAAAAAAAACGTAACATTTTATGTTATATTTATACTAATCAATTATAAAATTAACTATAAATCAGAAAACAATGCAATTAACCATTCGTAACTTATCAAAAACTTATAAAAATGGCGTGAGAGCGTTGGATAATTTGAACCTCGAAATTGGAACAGGAATGTTTGGACTTTTAGGGCCAAATGGAGCAGGTAAATCTACCTTAATGCGTACCATCGCTACCTTACAATCTCCAGATACAGGAACGATTACATTTAACGGGATTGATGTATTGGAAGATCAAATGAGTTTGCGTAAAATTTTGGGATATTTACCTCAATCTTTTGGAGTATACCCAAAAATGTCTGCGGAGGAGCTATTGGATTATTTTGCTACACTCAAGGGCGTTAGTTTAAAATCGGATCGGGAAAAATTAGTAAAAGAAGTACTTGAGATTACTAATTTATATGAGGTTCGTAAAAAACACGTAGCGGGGTATTCTGGAGGAATGAAACAGCGTTTCGGAATTGCACAGTTATTATTGAATAGCCCTAAATTAATTATTGTAGACGAGCCTACTGCTGGTTTGGATCCTGCAGAACGTCATCGTTTTTTAAATGTTTTAAGAGAAGTAGGAACCAATTGTACCGTGATTTTTTCTACTCATATTGTAGAGGATGTAAAGGAATTGTGTAACGAAATGGCCATCGTAAATGGAGGTCGTATTTTAAAACAAATTACGCCTATAGAAGCGACCAAAGAAATTGAAGGACAGATATGGTCATGCCGAGTAGAACGCGATGATTTGGATGCTATTGAGGCAAAATATAAGGTCTTATCTTCAAGTTATAATCAAGATAACTCCTTGACCGTTCGTATACATGCTCCAGAAAAACCTTCGGATGATTTTACAAGTGCCGACCCACAGTTAGACGATGTGTATTTTATCGCTTTAAAAGAAGACGAGCCTATAGAGGCTTAGTTTTTTTGAAGTATCAATTATTAATTTAAATTATAAAATACATGTTTTCAACGATATTTAAACACGAGTTAAAATACTGGTTTAAACAACCAACTTTTTATGTTTTTGCCGCCATTCTATTTGCTATATCTTGTTTTATGGCTGCCGCTACTGCTGGGGTTTTTGACTTCATTACTGCGTCTACAGGTTCTTCTAATATTGTAAATTCTCCTTTTGGAATTAATGGTATATTTAGTGGAATGACTATTTTTACGTTGTTCTTGTTGCCTTCCATTATAGGCGTATCTGTGTACCGAGACTATAAAAGCGAAATGCACACCATATTATACTCTTATCCTTTTACAAAGGGAAATTATTTGATGGCGAAGTTTTTAAGTTCCTTTTTAATGATCTTAATTATTGTAGCTGTAATGGGATTGGGCTTAATTATTGGATTCCGTTTACCTGGGACTAATTCGGAAATTATTACTGGATTTAATGGGCTAGCATATCTGCAGACCTATGTAGTATACATTATTCCTAACATGTTTCTTTTTGGAGCCATTGTTTTTGGAGTAGTGACTTTTACGCGGAATATTTCGGCAGGGTTTATTACGGTAGTTTTGTTATTATTTATTCAAGGCTTGGCTTCGGGCTTAGCAGGAGAAGTGGAAAATCGTTTTATTGCGGGTTTATTAGATCCGTTTGGAGGAGATGCCTTAAACTATTATACTCAGTATTGGACTGTTGCTGAAAAAAACGAAAATATATTACCTATAGGAAGTTTAATACTTTACAACCGTTTGTTATGGACGTCCATTGCTATTGCAATTTTTGCATTGGTATATAAGAAATTTAGTTTTAGTCAGAATGCTGTTACTTTTAGTTTTAGAAAAGTAAAAAGTGAGCGTTTAACCAAGCATAATTTTGGTGGTATTACACGTATTAATTTACCTAAAGTAGGACTGGATTATTCTGTTAAAGAGCAATTAAAAGCTGCTTGGCGTATGTCGCAAGTAGATTTTAAATACATTGTACGTAGTTGGCCTTTTATTAGTATTTTAATTGTGGGGCTGATCTTTATTTTGTTGATGGCCATTACCTCAGGAAAAATGTTTGGAACGAGTACTTATCCTGTTACATGGAAAATGTTATTACTTCCAGGTGGAGGTTTTTCCTTGTTTATTAATTTATTGACCTTTTTATATGCGGGGATGCTTGTCCATAGATCTCGTATTTTTAATATCAATCAATTAATCGATACAACACCTATTAAAAACTGGACTTTAGTACTCTCTAAATTTATCGCTTTGATAAAAATGCAAGTGGTCATGTTATTGGTTATTGTAATTGCAGGAGTTTTATTTCAAGTCTACAAAGGATTTTATAATTTCGAATTAGGGCTGTATTTCTATGAGTTATACGGGTTAAAATTAGTGCATTTTGTAATCTGGGCTATGATGGCTTTGTTTATTCAAAGTTTGGTGAAAAATCCATATGTAGGATTGTTTATTTTGTTGGTTATATCCATAGGAATTCAGTTTGTTTCTTTTGCGGGTATAGAACAAACTATTTTTAAATACAATGATGCACCAGGATATCGTTATTCTGATATGAATGGCTATGGTGGTTCGGTACCTCCGTATTTGGTGTATAAATTGTACTGGCTACTCTCAGGAGCTATGTTATTAATTCTTGCAGGATTGTTTTGGATACGTGGATTACCACATTCGTTTAAAGAACGTTTTGCTATTGCAGGAACGAGATTTAAAGGAATTACCATGCTGTCATTTTTTGGATTGATGGTAGCGTTTTTTGCCATTGGAGGTAGTATTTATTATGAAAACAATGTCACCAATGAACGTAAATCATCTAAAGAGCGTGAACTAAGTGAAGTAACTTGGGAAAAGAAATATAAAAAATACGAACATTTTTTACAACCACGTATTGTGGATGTGAATGTAACAATGGATCTCTTTCCTAAGGAACGAAACTTTGAAGCGAGCGGTACCTATATTATGGTGAATAAAACAGCTCAGGCTATTGATACTATTTTAGTAAATCATAATAACTATCCAAGTACTTTTGAGTTTGACCGTGAAAACATGTTGGTTTCAGAGGACACCGTTTATAATTTTGATATTTATAAATTGGATAAAAAGTTGATTCCTGGAGATTCTATCACCTTAAGTTTTACACTTAAGAATAAGAAAAACACCTTGATGAGAAAACATTCACCTGTTCGTAGTAATGGTACGTTTATTAATTCTAATATTTTTCCGAGCTTAGGATACTCTGGAGGTGGTTTAACAGATGATAAAGTACGTGAAAAGTATGGTTTGTCTAAAAATGATTTAAAACCATTGCCATCAGATTCTACGGCACTTGGAAATACCTATATCGCAAAGGATGCAGACTGGGTGAATTTTGAAGCGCGAGTTAGCACCTCCGAAGATCAAATTGCGATTGCTCCTGGATATTTACAGTCTGAGGTAGTTAAAAATGGAAGACGTTATTTTCATTATAAAATGGATCATAAAATATTGAATTTTTATGCCTTTAATTCTGGTAGATATGAGGTGAAACGTGATACTTGGAAGGATGTGAAATTGGAAATATATTATCATAAAGGACATGAGTATAATCTGGAACGCATGATGGATGGTATGAAAGCTTCCTTGGCGTATAACTCAGAGAATTTTAGTCCTTATCAGCACAAGCAAGCACGTATTATCGAGTTCCCTAGAACAGGAGGGAGTTTTGCTCAATCCTTTCCAAATACCATCCCTTTTTCAGAAGAAGTGGGATTTATAGCCGATATTGAGGACGGTGAAGAAGGGGGTGTAGATTATGGATTTGCCATTACGGTACATGAGTTGGCACATCAGTGGTGGGCACATCAAGTAATTGGGGCCGATGTAAGAGGGGCTACTATGATGTCTGAGAGTTTATCGGAATATGTGTCTTTAAAGGTGCTAGAACATGAACATGGGAAAAGTAAAATGCGAAAGTTTTTGAAAAAAGCATTGGATGGTTATTTAATGTCTCGTACGATGGAAAGAAAACGGGAAAGTGCCTTAGCTTTTAATGATGGTCAAGGCTATATTCATTATCAAAAAGGTTCCTTGGTTTTTTATGCTTTAAGTGATTATATTGGAGAAGATAAATTAAATGGAGCTTTAAAAAAATATGTAGAAAAAGTGAAGTTTCAAAAACCACCCTATACCACATCATTAGAAATGATGGACTATATTAGGGAGGTGACTCCTGATTCTTTACAGTATGTGATAAAAGATATGTTTACAAGCATTACCTTGTATAAAAATAGAATTGTAGATGCTGAACTTACCGAACTAGACAATGGTAAATGGCAGGTAGACATAGAGTTTAATGTAAGTAAATACAGAAATAATGAAAAAGGACGTCGCTTTTATAGTGACAATAAACAAGATTCAATCTCTTATAAAACGGAGAAAATGCGAAAGCCCATGTATTCTGTTCCTTTGAGAGATTATATAGAAATAGGCGTATTTGGAGAAGATGATTCTGACGATAAAAAAGAAGTGGAATTGTATTTGAAAAAACTTAAAATAACGGAGATCAATAATAAAATCACCCTTATTTTTGATCAAAAACCTACAGAAGTAGGCGTAGATCCCTACAATAAATTAATTGATACAGATTCTAACGACAATCGTAGGAAACTGTAAATAAATAATTAGTTAAAAAAAGGAAAGCCTCCTATACACATTGTATAGGAGACTTTTTTTTTTGTGTAAAAACCAATATGTATTTATTGGAGAAAACGGAGTGTACAATACACTTTGTCTGTTTTTTTGCCTTTATTGTACCTTTTTAAGGTTCTCTTATTTATTTCTTACAACTCTGAATCCTATGTCGTTTCTTCCGGTACTACGCGTATATTTTTTTCCCCTTTCCCAGACTTTTAACGCATGATGCCAGTTGGCTGAATAGAAAAATCCACCTCTTACTGTCCCAAATTCACCTGTTTCAGGTCCCGTATAGTCAGTTTTTGAGATTGTTGGGTAGTTACCATAATAATCCCAGCACCATTCCCAAACATTTCCTAACATATCATAAACACCAAGCTCATTTGCTTTAAGAAGTCCTCCAGGAAATGGGTTTCCCCATTTAGAAATGGCAGTAGATCGGTTGTAGTAATTCCATCCTACCTCGTTTTTGTCGTCACTTCCTGCATAGGTATATCCTTCGGATTTGTTTCCACCTCTAGCAATAAATTCCCATTCAGTTTCCGTAGGAAGACGATACCCTTTTCCGTTGATGTCTTTAACGGTAACCATTGCTGATTTTAGGTTTTTCTTCCAATCACGATTCACCCTGTTTGTAATTTCATAATAAGGTTCAAGTCCTTCTAAAACACTAAGGTTATTACAAAAGTCAACAGCATCATAAAAGGACCCAAACGTCATCACTATGTTTTCTCCAAGTTTCTGATATCCGCAGTCACTGGCTCTATTAGTACTCAATACTTTTCCATATTGTAAAAATGAGACTTCGTAAATTCCAACAAACAAATCATTGCTAATTGTTGCTTCAAACTCACCTTTATCACCAGATGCCCCCATAGTGAATGTCCCTCTTTCAACAAAGGCCATTTTCAGAGCAACCTTGGTGTTAATAAAGTTAATGATATAGTCCTTTGTAGTAAGTTCATCTTCTGCAGTAACAGTAATTGTGTTTCCGTTTTTTACAAATGTAGCACCAAAGGAAAGATTGATGACAGGAGTAAGATTATTAGTACTCATACCTTCTGGGATATAAACTGAAATTTCATTTGATTCTAAGTTAACCTGTCCTGCATATCCTCCAAAAACAATTGCTTCGACATCGGCTTCGATACTCTTGGCAATTTCAATGGTCACAGTATAGTCGAGCGAAGTAACTCCATCCTGAGCCGTAACAGTATAAATTACAGGCTTACTAAAGTCTTGAGGACTAGTTGGTGTATAGCTTGCGTCAGCGGAAACTGCTACTACAGGTTGCAAATTTTTAATATTTGTTCCGGTTGGTACCACTAGTTTAATTGTTGGACTCAGAGAATCAATTTCAGCTATTGACTCCTTAAAACTAAAGGCAAGTAATTTACTTAAAGTGTTGTTGGAAATTGTTAGCGAAACAGTATTATTTGAAATTTCCGCTTCCATGGACATTGCCTCTAATTGTACATTCATCTTAGGCATACGTAATTTGCTTAATTGGTACTTTTTAATGAGTTTTTTTTCTCCTTTTGGAAAAATAATCTTTGGAGTATATCCCAAAAAGTATTCAGAAACATCAACTCCATCTTCATCTATAATTTCCAAGATAATTTCAATATCGCTAAGTGATACTAGGTTTGAAATAGGAGTTACATCAAATGTAATTACCAAACTATCGCCAGAAATAAGCATCTTATTTTGAAGTTGCATCTCTAATGATACCTGTTCCGTATTTGTGCTTTCAAGATTTAACATATCTGCCTCGTTGCAACCCCATATTAGAATACCCAGAGTTAGCAGGGTAATTATTAATTTTATATTTTTCATTTTTCTTATAATTAGTTGATTAAACCTTAATACTACAGGTTAATTAATTTTATCAAAGTGTTACCAGCCTGGATTTTGAACTAGCTCAATGTTAATATCCAGCTCTTTCTGATTAATGGGATAGAAATAGAATTTATTGTCCCATATTCTATTGAAAACACTAATTTGAGGCGTATACAGATAAGTGTTATTCTCCCCTTTTTCTATGCTCATTATTTTTATTGTATTGGTAGATTCGCCAATCATCCATCTACGAATGTCCCAGAAACGGTGGTCTTCAAATGCTAATTCAACCATGCGCTCTTTGCGATATTTTTCTTCAAAGTCATCGCTGGAAAGTGCTGCAGAAATCGGGTCAATATTTAAATTTTTTCGAGCTCTAACACTATTTATAGCGTCAATTGCTGACAAGTAAAGATCACCGTCAGTTCCTGTTACACCATTAATTTGATTGGCAGCTTCTGTATAATTCAGGTACATTTCTGCCAAACGGAATTGGATCCAAATCATTTTATGAGTCGTGGTACCATTTGGACTTAGGTTGGTGTTTTTCATGGCAAACTTTTTTAAATAGTAGCCCGTTTGAGTGGCACCTTTATTAGGGAGTCCGTCTGCCCCTCCATATGAAATGTCCATTACATTGTTATACGCCCAATTTGATTGGTTTACTACAATAGTTTCCTTTAGTCTTGGGTCGCGGTTAGCATATGGATTAGCAGGGTCATAGGTAAATCCAGATTGCATACCATATGCGTCTACTAAATTTTGTGTTGGACAATTTCCAGTTTTACCGCCTTCCATGGAAATTGGAAAGTTTTCCCTTTCAAATTTATTGGTAGATCCCCTACGTATACTTGCAATAATACTAGGATTTTTAGCGTGCTTATTACCATCTGAATTCCATAAATTAAAATAAGGGATAAAGGCAAGGTTTACACCGTTTCCTTCCATGGTTTCAATTACATCTAAAGAAGCCTTGGCGGATGATCGCAATAACTTAGTGTCATAAGTTCCGTTATTGTATAATGGACTGGCTCCATAAAGTAATGCTCTTGATTCTAGTGCTTTTACAAAAAGTTTGGTAATACGTCCTGCTTGGCCTTGAAAATAATTACCCGTATAGTCATAAGAATCTGGGAGTTTATTAAAACTTGTTTGGCACTCACTGGCAATCCATTGGATCACCTCTTTAGCAGGGGTTTGTACTACGCTATTTGCTTCGTCAATGCTAAGAACTGTATTAATTAAAGGGATATCTCCATAACGTTTTACCAATTCAAAATGATAGAAGGCGCGTAAAGCACGCACTTCCCATTTTAAGTTTTGGTAATTCAGATAGGCATTTTCAAAGTCCTGGTGATACTGGTAATCTTCGAAAGTTTTATCTGCTCCATTTTCTAGGAAATTGTTACATGCCTGTATACCTGCGTAATAGTGTGCCCATTTATCATCTATAGTTGCAAAGGAAGACCAACTGCCATTGTTGTAATTATGAATGGCGTTTGAAGGCCATACATATTGTGATTCGTCACAAGCGGAAGACCTCATGGCATTTCCAAAATTGTCCTGCATATATGTGTAACTGTAAAGGGCTACTTTTGAAGCCCTTTCCATATTACTAAATGCTAGTTCCTTATTTAAGGTTGAGGACTCATTGTATTCCATAAAATCCTGACAGGATGTAAATGTCACTAAGATTAGTCCGATTAACAAATGTATATAATTTATTTTTTTCATGTTTCTAAAATTTATAATTATTCTTTACAAGTGAAAATTAAAAGCTAAGTTTTACTCCTACATTTACAGTAAGATGCATTGGGTAGCCTATTCCTATACTTTCTGGGTCTCCAACTCTCATTTTGTCCAATGAGAAGATGTTGTATCCTCTAAGGAAAAGTTTTGCATTTGTAAGTTTTGTTTTTTGTATTAATACTTCAGGGAGTTTAAAATACAACTCTGCCGTTCTCAATTTTAAATAAGAAAGGTCTTGTAGCCAAACAGTTGAATTTTTACTGTTGTTTTGGTTTGTCTCATTTGTTAATCTTGGGTATAAGGACTCCGTGTTACTCGCCGTCCAACGGTTATCATAGTAATGCTGAGATATGTTTTTATTTCCAGTAATTGGACGATAAATACTAGGAGTATTTAGAATAGTGCTATAGTTGGAAATTCCTTGAAATAAAAGGCTCATTCCAACATTTTTGTATTCTAGATTGCAGTCAAATGAAAAATAAAGTTCAGGCATGTAAGAAGAGTATCCTATTGCTACTCGATCATATTGATCTATAATATTATTTCCATCTTGATCTATATACTTTACATCTCCAGGTTGTACTTCTGAAAATGTCTGTACTGGACTGTTGTTAATGTCTTCTTGATCCTTAAAAAAACCATCCGCCTCAAAACCAAATATTTGTCCAACAGGATGTCCTGTGGCTCGGTTAAAGTTGTTTTTCCAAGTGCGTTCATTCATTTGAGTAATTTTACTGCGATTAAAAGCCAATTTTCCATTAAAAGCGTATTTTAAATCTTTTCCGATTTTACGATATCCCAATCCAAGTTCTAGCCCTTTATAGGTTTTTTTACCATTATTTGCAAAGCCTGGATTAATTCCTAAAACAGATGAATTAACATTTGAAATTTGACTTAGAATATCATAAACACTATTATAATACAGTTCAGCTGTAAAATCAAATCCACCCCAAAGTGTCCCTTCAACTCCAATATTAAAGTTACTGGTTTTAGCATAGGTAAGATTATGTACGGGTAATGTTCCCGTTTTTAGTGTTGAAACGCTATTAAAATTACCAAAAAGAACAGCGCCTCCATTTCTGTATTCCTGTCTGTAATTATCAAATGCCATGCTGTCATTCCCTAAAAGGCCCCATGAGCCACGTAGTTTTAGGTAGTCAATTACTTCTGATTGTTTTAGGAACTCTTCGTTGGAAATTATCCAAGCAGCGGATACAGCAGGGAAGTAACCCCATTTACGTTTTGGGTTTAATATATTAGATGATGCTACTGTAAACGATGCATCTATCAGAAAACGTTCATCAAAACTATAAGATGTGAAAATTGAATTGTTAACACGGTTATATGTTTTTTGAATTCCCTTGTCTACAATACTAGAAATTTCTGTCATATATCCAATCTTAAATTTGGAGGTGTAAAAGGATTTTTGATAGTTTATCAAACCCTGTACTGTTGTTTTTTGCCATTGGCTACTTAACCAATGACTGAAATTGTAACTCCCATCATTTTCACCAATCTGATTGTAAATGACATCCAATGGGTTTCCTAGATTATCAAAGTTTTGCGTAGTGGTTTCTGTACGGTATTTTTTTCTTTTACGTTCGTAGAAATTCGCATCACTATCGTAAGCAAGTCTTACCTCGGCATTTAAACCTTTGGTAATGCTCTCAAGGTTTTGTACTATTTTAATGTCGGCTAATAATGTGCGGTTATGGTATTTATAAAATCCAGCATTCTTTAAGTCAGCTACGGGGTTTTTTGTCCAGATAGTACTTGAACCATGTTCTCCATTTATAGTTTCTACAGGAAATGCTGATGCGGGAGTATTGTAAATTACCTTCATTAAATTGCTTGAACTTAACATAGGGCTACTTGTTTCTTTAAGCTTCCCTAATAAATTTAGCGATAACAATGTTTTTGGTGATATTTCAATATCTAAATTTGTGCGAACATTTAAATTTGAATATAAATATTGATTAGGGATTGTTTTGTCCGATGTATCTATCCCTATAAAACCTTCGTTAGTATCATACCCCATGGAAACAAAATAACGAATAATTTCTCCTCCACCTTTTACTTGCATGTTGTAGGACTTACCGAGTGACATTTTAGTTAAAGTTTCGTTCGCCCAGTTTACATTTGGATAAATAAGTGGTTGGTTACCATTTTTATAAGCGTCCAATTGATAGTTATTGTATTGTGGGTCGGATCCATCATTCATCAATCCTTCATTTACTGCCATTGCATAAGTGTAAGCATTGGCCATAGGGATAACTGGATTGGATAAATGAATATTATCCTCATAGTTAAAGCTTATTTCTACGGTATTGTACTTTCCACGTTTTGTGGTAACTAGTAAAACACCATTACTTCCTCTAAATCCATACATAGCCAGAGATGCAGCATCTTTTAATAATGTAACAGATTCTATTTCCTCTACATTTAGATCGTTAATGTCGCGTTCAAAGCCATCTACAAGAACCATAGGCCTTCCAATACCACGCATATTTAACTTTGCCCTTTTGTTTTCGTTTACGCCACTAGTTTCAAATACATTTAATCCTAAAAGCTCTCCAAACAAGGCGTTAGAGGGATTGAAGTGAGCGGAGGATTTTTCCAATCTGTCCGAAAACACCACGGAGGTAGATGCCGTGGATTTACCTCGGTTTTTTACAATGCCTAAACCATTGTCTACGGGTGATGATACTTTATCTAATACAATAGTTTGGCCTGAAATTAAAGTTACTTGTTTTGAGAAGTTTGAAGTTGTCGTAATTAAAGCGATATCTCCATCAATAGCATCCAACTTGAACACTCCATTTTTATTGGTAAAACTGTAGGTAGTAGGCGATTTAATTAAAGTTATTTTTGCACCAGAAACTGGATTTCCATTTAGGTCAATTATTGTTCCTCCAGTGTAGTTTGGCGTTGCATGTACTGCAAATCCAATGAAGAAAAAAAGGGCTAAATAAAATGTTTTATATTTGTTTTTCATTTGTTTTTCATTTTTGACATTCAATTGAATTGCCTCTTATTCCTCCTAGGAGAAACAATGATAGAGGCAATTACAAGGTTCTTATCTCAAATTACCAACCTGGGTTTTGAGTGAGTCCATAATTTTTGTTAAGCTCTGTTGTTGGAAATGCTGATAGATACCATTTCGGGCTCCACATGCCATTATGTGGATCCTTAGAGATGCTAAAATCACGATTTTCGGGATATATTTTGATCACCTGAGCTTTTCCTTGTTCTCCATCCTGTATGTACCTTTTGTTTAATGGGAATTTGTTAAATACAAATGAAGAGTAATCGTTAACAATGGTTCCATCATTTTTTTTATACCTCCAGAATAATAATCCGGAAAGACGTTTTTTAAAGTCATCTTCACAACGCCATCTTACAAGGTCAAAAAAGCGTACTTCTTCTGCTGTAAATTCACAATTTCGTTCTCTTAAAATTTCTTTTAATAAAAATTCGTCAGAAGAACCACTAACACTCATATCTGGATGGGTTACAGCAATGGATTTACGTTCAGGATTGGATGCCATGATCCCTTTCAAACCAACACGTGCACGAACAGCGTCCACCCATTGATATGCTTCGGATGATCTTCCTACCATGTTCAAGGCTTCAGCATAACTTAAATATATTTCCGAAAGACGTAGGTATGGCCAGTGAATTGTTTTTCCAGAGAGCTCATTGTTAAAGTTTAATGTAAATTTATAGTTGGTAAAACCTGAGGCAGCTAAACCTTTAGAAGTTTGTATTTTTGTACCGTCTTCTTTGTCTCCTCTGTCTTGTCCTCCCATGTATCCTGCATACCTATGACCGTTGTAATAACTTTTTCCTGAAATATGAGCTGTTTCGTATAAACGAGGATCACGATTTTCAAATGGATCTACATAAGTGTTATTGGTTAGTGCTTCTTGTTGTTTGGAATTAGATTTTAACCAAGGCATGTCTGCTTCTAAAAAAGGAGAACCATCAGATTTTGGAAAAGCATTTAGTCCATCCAAAGTAGGAAGTAAACCATTCCAACGTACCCATATTGTTGGGAAATACCTATAATTCCACTTAGAAGGTGCTTTATCAACACGACGCGTAGAGATAAGCATTCCTGGATTGCTACGGTTGTAATAAGCATCTCTATATGCTAAGCGGTAGTCACCATTTTGGTTGAGGTAGTAGACACCTCCGTCTGGAGTTAAGCCACCTCCATTTCTGTTAAAAAACACTTCACAAGCATCTACTGTTTTTTGCCATCTTTGTGAATCGTAATTCCCATAAGTTGATTGTAAATTAGCGACGGATTCGTTCTCAACGCCATTCCATGTGTTTCCTGAGTTGAAAATAGGGCTCGCTGCAAATAACAAAACTCTGACTTTTAAGCCTAAGGCTGAAGCGGCAGTAAAGCGTCCTGACCAAGTGTTTTTCTCATCTACATCAAGTTTCCAGGGTAGGTCGTCAGCTGCTTCATCACAAAGGTTTGTAATAAAACTCACGGTTTCTTCTATTGTTGCTCTACCCAGATTGGTGTCGTCAGTTGGTCTTAAAGCTTTCTTAACTAATGGTAGTCCTCCAAAATGGCGAAACATATCGGAATAGTTACAAGCGATGATCATTTTTGCTTCTGCAACTAGGCGCTTTTTTTCACCCTTATCAAAATTTGGTACCCTGTCTGCATTTTCAATAAACACCCATGCAGCTCTAATACCCTTCCAAGTTCTAGAATCTTTATAGTTGTGTTTTGAGTTATTCCCCTCACGAGAGGCATTCATTAATCCGTTGTAATAGTAGGTGCTACCGTTTGCCCAGTTTAAAAAACCTTGACAGTCATCACCTAATACGTTAAAGCTTTCAGAGCCTAACTGGCGTCCAAAATTTGTTGGATCCACTAGACCGTAATGCAAGTTTTTATAGTTGTTCCAGAGGAATTTACGGGCATATACAGCGTTATTGAAGATTGTATCTTCGGTAACATCTGTACTTGGTTGTTTTACCAGGAAATCGTCGCCATATTCAAATTCGTCTGTACATGAAGTAGAGAAGATCATTGCCACAATTGCACAGACAAAGACTATATTTTTAATTATTGATTTCATATTTCTTATGTTTATTAGAAACCTTAAGCTCTATTGAATGTCCTTTTTAAAAAGAACATTGTAAAGGCAGGTTCTGTCTCATTTATTGTTTTACATTTATTGTCAACATTAGAGAGAGAGGTTCAATCCTATGCTGTATACTTTCATTAAAGGGTATGTTGGTTTTCCTTGTGTTCGGATTTCCGGATCCAGCACGCCTAACTTATCAAAAGTCATTAGGTTATATCCTACTAAAAATGCTTGCATTTTTTTTATGCCAATATTTTCTAAAAAATCTGATTCGAATTTGTATCCTAGGCGTATATTTCTTAAACGCACATAGCTAGCATCTTTAATCCATAAGGAAGAAAGTTGGCTGTTGGCTGATGATGAATTAAGAGATGCCCTTGGCAGTGTTGCTGTTGTAGCTGTTTCCGGAGTCCAGCGGTTGTCAAATTGTTGTTGCATTAATGATCGGTCTCCAGTTGGTCCTAAGGGGGTAACCATTACTCCAGTTAATACGCGTGATACTTTTGTGGCACCACTCCAGTTCATACTAAACGAAAATTGCTTGTATCCACAGCCCATATTTAAACCTGCAGTAAATAGGGGGTAGTTTGGGTATCCAAGGGCTATCATATCATTATTGTCAATAGCGCCATCTCCATTAATGTCGGCATAGACAATATCTCCTTCTTTAATTGTAGGTTGCGTTTCCACGGCGTCAACATCTTGATTGTTTAGCATTCCTTTTTCGTAAAAACCTAAGGATTTAAATCCAAATGGCTGCCCTAAGGGATGTCCTGTAGACAAAGTCCATGGGTTATCGGAATTGGGTATTTCGTCTTTATAAATCACTTCGTTTTTGGAATAGGATCCTATAATTCCAATGTTGTATTTGAAATCTTCGATTCTATCTTTCCATTTAAAGTTAAATTCCATTCCTTTATTATCTACTCTACCTTGATTTACTGGAGGTGGATTATAGGCAACAAATGTTGGATAAGTGTTTCTTTTAATTAGGATATCGTTACGTTTTTCCATGAAAAAATCTGCACTCATAGATAGTTTTGATTTGAAGAGACGTAATTCAATACCATAGTTTTGTTTATGTGCTGTTTCCCAGGTTACATCTTTATTATTGATAGATCCTTCATACGCCCCACCAGGGTTATTTCCTCCTGCATTTCCACCAAATATGTATCCTCCACCAAAACCATAACTGTCTGGTAAGTATAAAAATCTACCAATACTATCAGCACCAACAATACCGTATGAGGCTCTAAGTTTCATAAATGTAAGCGTCGTGTTGTCTTTTAAGAAATTCTCTTTACTAACGATCCATCCGGCAGATACAGAAGGGAATAAGCCATAGCGTCTTTCGCGGGCAAATTTTTCTGAACCGTTATAACCTATGCTAAAATCAACCATGTAGCGGTTGTCGTAATCATATGTTGCACGTCCTACCATTCCTACATATCCCAGTGGGAGATCTGGATATGAACGTTGGTAATACTTTCTACTAGCATTATACATTAGTAAACTTGAGACACTATGTAAACCGATTTTTTTTCTATAATTAAGAGCCATTTCAACATAAAAATCTCTCCCTTTTCCAAACGATTCACGATAGTTTACTTGACCATCATCTCCTTCTTTTATGAGGACAATTTCGTTTCCTTTCTCCTCTGTTGCTGGTGCATCTAACCACGGAATATCTTTTCTTATCCAAGGCATGTAACTAGCCCTTGAGATGGTTCTGGTTTTCTTATGTGTGTAATAACTATTGTAGGAACCTTTAATATGCATCTCTAAACCATCAGTAATAAAATCTAAATCTTGTTTTAATTTAAAATCTAGATTTAAGACATTGGTTGTTCTATTATCTACACCACGATTGTAATAATCCATGGCTGATCTTGGATTTATTAAATACGTAGGGTTTCCTAAAATATTTAAATTGTTTACTAAACCAGCAGAAAGTGGGTTTGCCTCTCTAATTACTTGGAAAAAATTGTCATTAAACCCCTGTGGTTCATTTCGCTTTTCTATACGTCCTCCAATATTAACAGATACCAACGTGGTCTTTGTCATATCGATGTCCAGATTAGCGCGTAAGTTGGTACGATTGTAGGTGAAGTTACCATTGTAGTCCAAATCATCATTCCCATTAAAAATCCCTTTTTGCTTAAATAAACCGATAGATGTAAAATAACGGACTCTATTACTACCTCCACTAATGTTTATATTGTATTGTTCTTGTGGAGCGAAATTGTTATAGAGTTTTTTCTGCCAATCTGTATCTGGGTAAAGTAACTTATTACGATTAGGATCGTCATAAATATCTAAAATTGACTGACTGAATGAAAGTGAACGTCCATCGTTAAGGTCCGTCTCATTTACATAAGTCATATAATCTTTGGCATTTGAATATTTACCCAATTTAGTAGGGGCCTGAATCGAATAAGAAGCCGTTAAACTTATCTTTGGAGCTCCTTCTTTCCCACGACGAGTTGTAACTAAAATTACACCATTTGCTCCCCTAACTCCAAATACAGCTGTAGAGGAGGCATCTTTAAGAATTGTTATATTTTCAATTTCATTTGGGTCTAGTTGTGTGAAACTACGTTCAACACCATCTACCAATACCAGAGGAGAGGAGGAATTTAAAGTAGCAATACCTCTAATGTATAGTTGAGCACTATCTTCTCCCGGTTGTCCAGAATATTGTACCGATGCTAAACCTGATACGGAACCTGCAAGCATGTTACTAATAGATGCCGTAGGAGTATTTATAAGTTCATCTGCTCCTATGGAAGAGATAGCACCAGTAATAGTTACTTTCTTTTTAACACCATAGGCTACAATTACAACTTCGTCTAATTTTTGATTAGAATTTGTCATCACTACATGTAATACCGTCCTTGATCCAACAGTGATTTCTTGTGTTTCCATACCAATGTATGAAAAAATGAGTACGTCTTTTTCTGAAGTTTCGATACTGAAATCACCTTCAAATTGAGTTACCGTTCCTTTTGATTTACCTTTTATTAGAATAGTAACGCCAGGAATACCGAGTCCCGTTTCGTCTTTTACAAAGCCAGTTACGATTTTTTTTTGCTGCTCGTTTACAACTGTTTCAGGAGGGGTGTTTTGAGAATCTAATGGCAGTGTATAGGATTCTGATTTGTGTTTGATTCCTATGGTTGCCTCTTTGTTTGCGGCTTGGGCTTGAAACAGACATAGAGCAAACAACATAAAAGCTATTCTTAGTCTTAATTTACAAACTAGGTTTTGATTGTACCTAGGCCAGTAAATCAGTTTGTGTTTTGTCATAATGTAGAGTTACTTGATGATTAATAAAATTGTGGTTAAAAGGTTTGAAATTAAAATACGAGGTGTCTGTTTTTTTAGTTCTAAAGTAATTCCATATTTATAGTGCTAAGGATTACAGGGGGATAGCCTTTAATTTCGTTAAGTCAAACTTACTATGATAGTGGTGTTATGTTTTTACAAACACATTGCATATAGCATTACAAATGTTGCAAATATGAACGTATAGCGCACTAATACAGCATATGTGTTTTTAGAATTTCCTTTTTAGACAAAACATAAATTTTTGTTAATATGTTGTAGTGTCGTTTTTTAGTTTAGTAAGATTGTTTTTTAACGATTGAAAACAAAGAAGAGCTTGCTCCCTTTATTTTGAATGTTTTCACAAATGATCTAGTTAATGATTGATTCATTAGCAATAAAAAACATTTAATTATTGGTTAAAACACCCAAAAAAATAATGAGGTATAAAGCGATATTAAAAATTGTAACTACAATAAACTATTGGAAGCATTTACCTCTTGAGTGCATTAGAGATATATGATGTTTTATGAAAGTTGAGATTAGAATAATGCTGTTTTCTGCCGAAACTTCTATTTGTATAGGGAGGTATATTATAAATAGATGTGAAAGTTATAATGGACCTTTTTTAGCTTCTTGTACAATATTTTTACTTTTGTATTTGACGATTATAATTATATTACGGAACTGCTGTTATACGGTGTTTTCACGTTTTTAATGAGGTCTAGGTTGTGTGATTTAAGTACTAACTGATTTTTTTATAGTGTAGAAATAATCGTTTTTAAATAGGGGCACACCTATTCTAAAGGACAAGTTTAAGTTAGTAGTTTTGTGATAACGCCTGTTCAAATCAGGTTGTGTAATTTAAATTCTGTCTGCTTTTTTTATTAATGAAGGAGCCGTTTTACTGTTAGATAAAGTGTTTTGTTACTTATTAAAGATTTTACTGTCCTAGAGAATGGTTAGCTACGCTATATTACCCTTTAATATCAAGATTCAAAAACACTTACATCTAATGAATTTCAATTGTATTCAGCTTTATTTTCTTTATAAACATGCTTTTAAGTGCTGTTTATAACATTCTTTTCTTGTATTCCTTCGGAGTCATTCCGAAACGTTTTTTAAAACTACGTGAAAAATAAGAGTGGGTATTAAAACCTACAAGGAATGATATTTCATCCATATTATGATCACTGGTTTGCATGAGTGCTACAGCCTTTTCAACTCTATACACTCTTATATACTCTGTCGTAGAGTAATTGGTCATGCTTTTTAGTTTTCGATGTAATTGACTTCTGCTAATTCCTATCTCCTGTGTTAATTGAACAATACTAAATTCTTCATTTGCCAGATTGTGTTCTATGATTCCATTAAGTTTTTTTAGGAAATAGTTGTCCAATCCTTCAACCTGATCAGAAGAGCCTGTATAAGCTTTTGGAGAAAATAGCGTACGTAAATTTTGACGCTGTTTTAATACATTGGCAATCTTAGTAATCAATAAATCATCGTCAAAGGGTTTTAAAATATAAGCATCAGCTTCTTTTTTATTAGCAAAAATTTCATGGTTTATTGAGGATAGTGCTGTGAGTAAGATAATTGGGATATGACTGGTGGCCGTATTGTTTTTAATATTTGTACACAATTCGTAACCATCCATTTCGGGCATCATAACATCTGATACTACAATATCTACAATGTTATTTGCTATACTGTCTAATGCTATTTTTCCGTTTTCGGCAAGTATAACTTTATAATGTTCACTTAAAATTATCTCTAGATAGTTTCTGAAATCTGCATTGTCATCTACTACCAATACATGTTTTTTATGTAAATCACCTGTTGTTTTTTCCTTATCTATAATACTAATGTTTGCTTCAGTTTCATGTTGTGTGTATGGTTTTTGAGACATGGAAATATCCTTTGTTACTGCTTGTTTTAAAGGTAATCTGACGATAAATCTGCTTCCATTTCCAACATTGCTTTGTGCTTCTATTTGACCATTATGTAGTAAAGAATAATCATGACAAATTGCAAGTCCAATCCCAGAGCTTTCTCTGCTGGTTATTTTTCCTTGTTCAAAACGATTAAATATTTTTATCATGTCATGCTTATCTATACCAAGACCATTATCTGTAACACAAATAGAAATAAAATCAGTTTTGGGCTGTTCTCCAAAACTAATTTGATTGGTAAATACAAAATCGGCAGGTGGTTCACCTATGTATATTCCGGTTTTTATGAAACCATTTTTTGGAGTATACTTAAATGCATTTGACAGTAAATTAAATACAATTTTGTCAACCATATCATTATCTATTTCTATCTCAATTATGGAATTTGAATAGTCCTGTTCAAATGAAATTTGCATTTCCTTTGCCTGGTTTGAAAAATGGAAGGTTCTTTCCCTAACAAAAGATACAATATCTGTTTTTTTAGGTTTTAGTTTTTCATCATGTTGGTCTATTTTTCTCAGATCTATTACCTGATTTACTAAAGCCAATAATCGTTTTGTGTTCCTCCATATTACATCTACTAATTCGGATTGCTGCTCTGAGAGATTACTTGATTTTCCTAAATTTTTTATAGGCCCACTAATAAGTGATAATGGAGTTCGGAATTCATGAGAAATATTGGTAAAGAATTTTAGCTTCATCATATTTAAGTCCTTCTCTTGTTTACGTTGTATTCTTTCAATAAATACTTGATTTTTCAAGGAACTTCGCATTCTAATAACACGGAAAATAATGATTGAAATAATGGTTAATAAAAGGAAATATCCGGAAAGAGCCATGTTACTAGCATATAGTGGTTTTAAAACAATTAAATTAAAACGGAGTGGGCCTTCACTCCAAACACCGTCATTATTACATGTTAACACTTCAAATGTATAATTTCCCCAAGGTAGGTTTACAAAAAATGCCGATGTCTCTTGGTCAGTTTCAATCCATTTATTAAAATAATTAACCAACCTATATTTGTATTTATTTTTTTTAGGTAATAAAAAATTATCCGAAGTAAAATCAATTTTAATAGTATTCTCTCCAAAAGCTAGTTCTAGCTTGTTGTCTTGTTTGTTCGCTCTAAAGTATGGATACTTTTCAATATTATTGTTTATTGTAATCTTATTGATTGTTACTTCTGGGGGACGTGTGTTTTTTTTAATTTTGTCAGGGAAAATAACCGAAAAACCGTTGGAACCACCAAAATAAAGATTATGTTGGTCATCTTTATATACCGCTTGAGGATTGAACCAATTTTTTTGTAATCCATCATTAGCAGTAAACATATGGTTTTCCCGTGTTGTAGGGTTGTAAAAGATTAATGCCTCACAAACTGCAATCCATAAATTCCCGTTTTTGTCATCTATAATACTGTAAACATTCTTTCCCTTTATTAAGCCGTCAGCATCAAAATGACTAATAGTATTGTCCTTTTTATTGAAGATACCTATTCCAGAACCTCTTGTGCCTATCCACACCTGACCATTACTTAATTCTGAAATTGAATAAATGTAATCCATTAGATTTGGAAGCTGAGGGCTTGCAAAAAACAAATGTTCTTTACCTGTTTCTAGGGAAATTCTATGAATTCCTCCTATTGTACCAATCCATAGAAAAGAATCAGAATCTACACATAACGCTCGTACAAAGAGTCTGTTCAGGTTGTCTTTATTCCCGAAACTGGGTTTGTAAAAGTTTATTTTTTGAGTTTTAAAATCATAGAAATTTATACCACCACCATTGGTTCCAATCCAAATTCCTGAAGGAACAGGAAAGAGTGTATATATTTCACAATGGGAAACATGATTTCCATCCTCAAGACCAGAAGTGAAATTCTTATACAATAATTTTCCCGGAGGTTTATACCAAAGCCCAGACTCAAAAGTACCAATCCAATGGCCTCCAAACTTATCAAAACACTGTGTTTTAATGCTGGTTATGTTATCAAGTCCGCTAAAATTAACCTTTTGGAATGTCCCTTTTTTTTTGTCAAAAAGGTTCAGTCCTCCAGTTTCTGTGCCAATATAAATAAACCCAGTTTTGTCCTGGGCAAAGGAACTAACAACATTACTACTAATTGTTTTACTAGTAGACTTAGAATAACTTCCAAATTCGTTATTGTCAGGATGGTAATAACTTAATCCTCCTGACCATGTTCCAACCCAAAGGCCTCCTTCTTTATCTTGGAAAATATCATAAATTGTGGCGTTAAAAAGCCCAGTGTATATTTCGGGGTTAAAATACCGGAATGAATCATTTTCTTTTAAATAGAGTCCTCCATAAGTGGCAACCCATAACTTTCCAGTTTTATCTATGGTGATTTTCCTTATAGCTTCACTTTTACCCCCTCCCTTATTACCTTTATTAAAAGTGTAAGTATTTAGTAATTTACCCTCACCTGAATAATGCTTGAGCCCATTCTTTCCATAACTTACCCAAAGATGATTGTTTTTAGAAAATATTTTTTCTGCTTTAATTCCGCTGCCTTTAACTATGCGTGATGATGAGAATAACTCAGGGTTTATTTTATAAAGACTGCCATTTAACGTTCCCATCCAAATAATTCCGTTTTCATCACAGTAGATGCTTCTTGGAATTTCGTTTTCTAGCGTCTTTAGAACTGTGAATTTTTGGGTTTCTTTATTCACAATTCCGAAAATATCATTACCTAACAACCAAATGTTTCCGTTTTTATCAATATTTATTGATTGGATATTTATAATACTTATTTTGCCGTGAATTGTCTTTACCTTGAATTCTGTAAAAGTTTGTGTGGTATGGTTAAAGTAACACAAGCCGACTCTTGTTAAAACCCAAATTAAGTTTTGTTTGTCAATAGCAATATCCTTAACTACATTATGGATTATGCTTTGTTTATCTCCAGGAATATGTGTAAACCTTTTAAATTTTTTAGAATCATACCTTATCAGCCCGTAGTTTGTTCCTAACCATATATTCCCGTAGCCATCCTGGGTGATTTTCCCGATGGCTCCAGGTGTTAAGCCTTCTTCTTCTGAAATTCGTTTGAATATATAATTGTTACTCTGTGCTATTGATAAGTTGCAAACAATTAAAAGTATAAATATTAGGCTATCTGTCTTATTCATCTAGGTCAAGTTGTATACAAATATACATCTTATAGCCTGTTGTCTTTTAAACGATTGTTGCAATTTTGAAACATTTGGTGTTTTATACAGCATTTGTGATATAAAATGCTTTAAGAAAGCAATTATCTAAGAACATTTAGGTGTTTATTTATAAGGTTGAATAAGTAAAAATTAGAAGGGAGATAAATCACGTAAATTAAGGGTCATCTACTTTATAAAATTAGGAAAGTCTATACTTTGTCCAGTTCTTATAGTTAGCTCCAGCTATATATTAGTTATATAATAAATAAAATAAAAACGGAAAATAATGAATCAAAAAACAATAATTCAGATAATTCTAATTACCTTTTTAGGTGTATTAGGCTGCTCTCAAAACGACAAAGCAGAAGAAGAGGATGTTAGAATAAATGTAGAAGATAATTATATTTCTATGTTTCCGAACTTAGTAGCGGATAGTTTAACTATAAATGTAGCTATTCACGAAATTGAAACATCTAGTAAAGCTAAGAATGCTTTTGATAGATGGGTTTTAAAACCTGCAAGTGATGCCATGTCCATAAATCCTTATAGTGTAGTTGAATTAAATAGGGAAGTAATGGTAGATGTAAAGGCGAATGTAAAGGCTATAAAGATCGTTGCAGTACGTTGGATGTTTATGGATAAGGAATCTACTGAAGCAAAACGATACCTTGATAAAACGACTGCATTAATATTAAAATGGGCTAGAGTAAACATTCCTATTAATCACACTCCAATAGAGTCTTCTATAACACCAATTTACGAGGCTTATTCAATAATTCGAAATCATATTTCCCCAAGTGATAGGGAAACGATTGATAAATGGATTAGAGCACGCGCTGCTTACTATAAAAACTTAAATCTTACAGGGAAATTATTAGAAAACAACTGGAATACGATAAGAATTAGTCTACTTCTAAATTTTTCTCAAATATTAGATGATGATGTATTCTACAATTATGCCGTAGATGAATTAGCCAACCATATTGAATTAAATATTCTAGAAAATGGAATTTCACATGATTTTGTAGATAGAGATGCTATTACCTATCATAGCTATAATTTATTGTTTTACGCACGTGCATTAAAAGCGATTGGGATGTATAAAGGAAAAAAAGAAGCCTTGAGGTTTTATCAATATGAAAATAGTAAAAAAAGCTCTATAAAAGAAGCTGTAAATTTCTGGGAACCTTATTTAATTGACCCAACAAATAATGTTCATTTAGAATTTGTAGATACACAGTGGGCACCAGATAAAAGTAGTAATAAATATAATAAACCATATAATCCAGAAAGTACCGTTTATGTATTAGATGAACTAATGTATATTGAGCCTAGTTGTTTAAGTTATGTTGATGCGATTCTTGGAGTAGATAAATATGGAAGGAATTTTAATTTTTGGATTAATTTGATTAAATAGTTTTGATTTTGAGTAGTTAGTCAAAAAAAATCAGGGTCTCTTATAAATAAAAGAGCATTCTGTTTTGAATTAAAGTGTGTTTTTGATTTGGTAATAAGAGAATGATTAAAAAAGGGGATAGCTAACTTCTAATAATAAAATCGTCCCTTTTTTTAAAAAGACACCAATAGAGGACCCTGAAAAAAATGAAGTATTCTATGTTTCTACTTTTTAACTGACTAAAAATTATAGTGTTAATTGATTGTTTGAGTTAATTGATGGTTCTGTCATTATTTGTAGATGTTTTTTTATAGACTCGTTGGATTTTTAAAATTCATCATCTAATAAAATCTATGATTGAATCTGTTTTTTTTAACACAAAAACCCTTATGGAATCAATTTTTATAAGGGTTTTGTTATTTAAGTATGTAAATTGTCTTTGCGTAGACGGGGGCTAATAAAGGAATAAAACTAAGCCCTCATAATCTCCAAAGGCTTCGAATTTCTGTCATACATTACAATGCTTCCTGCCACGGCAACATTTAAACTTAACCTAGATTTAAATTTGATTAAGTGATGTGATTTTTAGATGGCTTCGTTTGTGAGACCATTATCTTCTGCTTCGAGTAAGTATACGCACCTTCTAGGATGTTTATATGTTTCTAATGCTTGGGGTTTTTTGGTTAGTTCTACCCCTACAAATAGTGCTCCTTTTGGCAAGTGTTTGTAGAAATCACTAAATGTATCATAGTGAAAATAGGGCATGGCTCTTACAGCCTTATGTGTGTCACATGCTTGTTTTTGATACCTATTTCCGATGGTGAAAATAAAGCTAGCAGCTAGGTTTTGAGCAGAGCGCCATAAAACGCCTAGATTTTCAGGTGTTTTCCCATTTTGAATTCCAATACCAAAAAAACCTTGTGTTAAATTATCTACCATTTTTTTTAGATCTATTTTCTGCAAAAACATACATTTATGGGGTTCAGGTTACAATTATTCTTTACAATTCATCGTTTTGTTTTATAGATGAAAATATTAAGGTATATTTGATTCTTATTTCTAAAATGAAAACCTTCCCTGTTATAGATCAAATGGAATTGTGTAACGAAAATATATGAGTGAAAATATGAAAAAGGTTTTAGTAGTACTTATGTTGATGTTCTCGGGCTATGTTGATGCCCAGGAAACATTACCCGTGTATTCAGATTACTTATCTGATAACGTGTTCTTGATCCATCCTTCGGCTGCAGGGATAGGGAATACCGGAAAAATACGTTTAACAGCAAGAAATCAATGGAGTGGGGTAGATGATGCTCCAGAATTACAGACCTTTAGTTTTCATTCCCGTGTGGGAGAAAATACAGGCTTGGGATTGGTTATTTTTAATGACAAAAATGGTTACCACTCACAACAAGGAGTTCAAGGAACTTTTGCCTATCATTTAAATGTAGGACGTTTGGGAGAATTAAATCAACTGTCTTTTGGATTGTCGTTTATGGCAGTAAATAATAGTGTAGATGAGAGTCAATTTACAATTCCAGATCCCGTAATTTCACAAATTATCAGGAGTGAATCATATTTTAATGCCGATTTTAGTATGGCCTACCATCGCAATCGCTTTTTTTCTTATTTTACGGCTAAAAACATAATGCTTTCTGCAAGAACATTGTATAACGATAAGTATGAGTCTTTAAATTTAAGGCGTTATTTAGCTACAGTGGGTTATTTTACAGGCAGGGAAGAAGGAATACAGTTAGAACCTTCAATTATGGGGCAGATTATAGAACGGACAGGAGAAAAATTTGTCGATTTTAATATCAAAGCCTATAAGAAGTTTGGAAAAGCACAGTTGTGGGTAGCACTGTCCTATCGTCAAGGGTTTGACGGGAACGATACCCAAGAATTGAGTTATATAACTCCTATTGTAGGGCTTAATATGAATGATTTTATGCTGTCCTATACCTATACAAAACTTACAGGTGATATCTTGTTTGACGATGCAGGTTATCATCAGGTTACACTGGGTCTAAATGTATTTAAGCGTCCAGCCAAACGACAAATAGGTTGTCCTAATATTTACAATGCATTTTAAGAAGATACATCACAATGATACAGGTCTCTGAAAATATTTCCTTACATACAATCACAGTTTCGGATCAACCGAAATTAATGGATTTAATGCAACAAATTTATCCAGATTCCTATGCGCATTTATGGGAGGATAAAGGAGATTGGTACCTAGAGAATCAATACAATTTAGACCGTCTAAAAGAAGAACTTCAAGAAGAAAATGCGTATTATTTTTTTGTAAAATATCAAGGAGCCACGATTGGAATTATACGATTTATTCACCAAGCGGTTTTTACAGATTGCAAGCACATTACGGGAACTAAACTACACAGAATTTATTTAAATCCTATAATGCAGGGAATCGGGGTAGGGCAAGAGTTAATGGATTGGTTGTCTGTTGAGGTAAAAGCGAAAGGAGGCGTAATGGTTTGGTTGGAGGCGATGGATAGTCAAACGCAAGCACTTTTGTTTTACAAAAAAAACAATTTTCAGTTTTCTAGTGATTTTTCATTGGATTTCGAACGTGTGATTCCGAAATATAGTGGAATGAAACGTATGTGGAAGTAT
>NVRM01000119.1 GCA_002400885.1 Flavobacteriaceae bacterium | reverse complement strand
CCTGCACAGAGCGAAGCAATACTTCTGCCTCTGTAAATAAGCTATTATCTAATAAAAAAGTAACATAATGTTTTATAGAAAACAATTTTAAACTATTGGTTTTAGCCGATAGTAAAGCTTCTTCATACGTTTTTCGAACAAGGGCCTTGTCTGTTCTTGGATCTGTGATTCCAACATTATAGACAATTGCCAAATTATGTATGGAACTCGTTCTTAAAAACTGAAGTTGCTGATGGGTAATAACATATCCGTACAACAAATTAACAGTTATTAGTAAATGTTGAAATAGCTCCTCATGTTCAGAAACATAGGTTATAGCTTTTTGATAATTCCCTAATTTATAAAACACCAAGGCCAGCAAATTAGTTTCCGTAAAAGGCAATTTTGGAAAGAGATAAGGCGGCTCCGTATCGTTCCATTCAATATCAGAGAGCATAAAACCATCCGTAATTCTTATAATTTTATCGGTCGATTTTATCGGATTTTCCGTTGTAACAATAACCAATTCGTTCAATCGTTCTACTGAATTAATGCATTTTTCAATGTCTAAATAAGTCTTGGTCGTAGTTACTATTCTAATCATATTTATTTGCTCTTTTATTTTTTTACTCTTAGGACTCCTTCAACTATCCTTGTTTATTTAGGATTGAGTTGTTAGTTATTGTTTATAAATTTATTTTTATCAATTTTGTCTTTGCAACAATTTCAAATGTTAATTCTCTGTCCGTTGCATCTAAATCATTATCAATTAATATTTCACGAATAGCCACTGTTCTATCTCCTTTTAGATTACGAGATTTTAATAAAAATTGAGTTGGATCATATATTTTAACAAACCATTGACTACTTACAGGAGTAAGTAACAATCGTTTTTGATCTTTTAAATACTTTACGTACGCATACTCAATTTTTCCGAAAATGGTTTGAACTAGTTCGTTTTCTAAATAAATATGAGAGGATCTTAATAAGATATTCGATCTCATAACACTGCCTCTAATTTTAAATCTTTTAGTATAAGAGCTACCACCTTGTCACCTGCTTCTTGTACCTTTTCACTCAATTCAACTTCTAACCTAGTGTTCTCTACGGCAATTAAATATACTTGAATATCATCAGGATATTCATCTTGTAGGATTTTTTTTGAATAAGAGAGCGCCTGATTCCATTTCATGCTATGTAAAAATAACATAGGATTATCCTCGGGAGCTTGCATTACTTCTTGCGCAGGGACTTTAAATAAGGTTCCCACCGGTTCCTTGCTATTTATTACGGCATCTACCATAATTATTTTTTGATGTCCTTTTAAAGCAAATAACACCTCAAAGGCAGCAGTACCCATATCAAAAATAGAAATGGAATCGGTTTTACCTATTTTTTCTTTTAGCTGTTCAATGATATATATTCCGATAGCATCATCACTACGCACTGGGTTTCCAAAACCCATTATAGCCGTTTTCATATGTCAATTTTTTTAAATTATAAAACCTTCTTATGTACAAGCCTAAGAAGGTTTTATATAATTTTATTAAGGGTGATTATAATTTGAATTTCGATAACTCTACGCCTGATTTTTCATCGTGTGCATGTACCGTACATACCAAACAAGAATCAAAAGAACGTGCCACAATACCAACTTCTACAGGATCTGAAGTATCTTCAATTTCAATCCCTGTTAAAGCAGCCTCAATAGGCCCTGGGTTCCCTTTACCATCATTTGGACCAACATTCCATGTCGTTGGTGCCATTACTTGATAGTTTTTAATAACTCCATCTTTTATTTCTATCCAATGCGCCAAAGCACCACGTGCTGCTTCGGTTGCACCAAAACCTTTACCATCTTTTTCTACTGGTTTAATATAGAAAGGGGCATCTAAATCTATTTCAGACAGCCACTGTTCTATCAGTTTATAGATCCTTGGTGCCTCGTGAACTCTTGCTAAAACTCGTGTAAACACACTTGCTCCACCTAGCTTTCTGTAAGCATCTATAAAGAAAGGATCTCTAATTTGATGTTCTTTATTTTTCGGATTCCCATTCATCAAGCACCTTGCAATTGGTCCGGTTTCCGCAGCAAAACCATCATACCTTGGAGCTTTAGACCAGGAATATTTACCATCAAAATCAGATTCGTGTAGGGTTTGTGATTTTACGGGAGTCGGTAAAGGTTCGTCCCAAGGATGTAAGCCATCCTCTTGGTCTTTATACCAAGAATGAGACACATCTTCTTTTACTTTTAAATGATCAAATTCGTGCCAGTTTTCACCATCAAAATAACCACTAGAACTAATTAAGGCATCATTTCTACCTTCAATTGTAGGTTTATTATATTTATCTTTATGTAGGTAAGTACCAAAGGCTAAAAATTTCCCTACTCCTTTTCCAAAGTCTTTTAATCCAAATTCTTGTCCCGCTCTAATTAACAATCCTAAATCACTATTAGCATGTGATTCCTTTTCATCTAACCAAGCAAGCATGTCATCCCAAGATTTAATTTCTAGGTAACGTTCTATCGTACAACCTAACCATATTGGCTCTAACCAATCATTTTTAAATTGAACCATAATTGCGTGTGCGCGAGTAATATCCTTTAAGGTAGGCGCACACATAACTCCACCAGGAACCATGTAACTTGAGTGTGGCCATTGACCACCAAACAAGGCATATATTTGTACAGGTAGCCCGGAAGCTGTTAAGCCTTTTTGAAAAGAAGTTCCTACATAGGCAGACCATCTTTTTACAACCTCGTTATACAAGGGTTGATTTTTATATTTTTTATTTGCTAAATCTGTCGCAAAAATAGCATAAAACCATCTAGGAATACTTTGCAACGTTTCCGAAGCCTGCCCTATCGCTCTTAAAAGCAATGCATTGGGCGGTAATTCTGTTCCCCATGCGGTATCTAATGCAGAAGAGGCACAATATAAATGTGATCCTCCACAAATCCCACAAATTCTAGGGGTGACAATTAATCCAGATTGTGGATCTTTACCTTCCATAATTTTTTCAAAGCCTCTAAACATAGCGGCTTGCGTATGTGCACGTGTTACTCTACCGTTGTCTATATAGACTTTCACATCTAAATCGCCTTCAACTCTACCAACAGGTGATATATTTAATTCTTTTACTGTAGACATTTTTGTTTTTTTTGTTGATTATTATTACTTAGAAGTTTCCGTAATACGGTGGTTCGTAGGCATCACTTTTTGAAACCCAGCCTCCATATAGTAGGCTAGTTTAGTCCTTCCCTCAGGCACTTCCTTAGGGAAAACCCCCATGTATTTCATGGTTTTAAAAACAGATCCTTTCATTAAATCATTATGAGGAAAACCAGGTTCTGTACATCCTAAACAAGGGTGGTTAGAACGTGTTTTACTCGACTGCCTGTTCCATAATATATTGTTACAACTAGCTCTTGTCATTGGGCCTCTACAACCAACTTCGTAGAATAAACAACCTCCTCGTTCCCCAAAATTACCATCTACTTTTTGCGCAAAATTAGTTACGTTGGTACAGCCATCTTGCACGAAATTTGTAAAGAATGTTTTGGGTCTCTGGTAATCATCAATAAGGACATCCCCTATTCTACCAATAGAAATTGCTACTAAAATTTGAGTAATCCAATCTGGATGCGCAGGACAACCAGGTATATTTATAACCGGAAGACCACCTTTAGAAACATAGTCCTCTCCAAGAAAACCTCCTTTATTTTTCTTTAAAAATTGCATTCCTGTAGACTCACTAGGATTTGGAGCAACAGCATTTATCCCTCCCCAAGTAGCACAGTCTCCAATAGCGACTACATAGCCAGCAACTTCAGATAATTCTTTAACCCAATCTTTCATTGGTCTATCTGCAAAGTAATTCATGGTACCTGTTCCTTCAGGTCCCATAATAATAGAGCCTTCAAAAACAAGAATGTCCATTTGAACTTTCCCCGAAATAATGTCTCGCATTAAATCCTGTACTTCATCTCCCATTTGCAATCCTGTTGTAGGATGCCAAAGAATGTTAAGTCCAAAATCAGTAATAAGCTCAACTACAGTTGGTTCTTCTGCATTTAAAAAAGACATAGTGTTCCCACTACAAGCGCCTCCTTGTAACCATAATACGTTTGCCATAGCATTTTTATAATTAGATTAGAAAATTAATTCATAAATATAGTATAATTTCCTTATCATTTATTTAGAATTATTCTATATTAATTATACATTCCTCAAAACAAATCAAAAAAAACTAACATATGATAATTTACAGACAAAGTAAGTACTCCTTTTATTCTTTTTAATTTCTACTAAAAAGAGGATTCATCTCCAGACTCTTTTTAATGAGTTTTTTTCACTTTTCCGTTGTATTCCCCTCAATAGAACACCCTTCCTTACCAAGGCCTGATGGTATTTTTTCTTTTAATAACCTCCTAATAAATCATTTGATAAAGGAGGCAAAAACCAACCTGTTTTAAGAATAAAATTTTCGCTGACAAAAACTGCGATAATCTCTTTTTCATAACATTAACGAACCTGTCTTATGTCTTCTTTTTATTTTAATGAAATTTCTGTGTTTTTTTTATTTAGAGAGTATTTGGTATAGAATTCCCTCGTTAATTGCTGTTATTTTAATAAAAACCTAGCTCTTTTTAGTATCAATTATTCGTCAATTCGATTTTGATCGTCGCAATTTTTTTATACTCAAAAATACAGATTGCACTTATTAGTTTGATTTTAAGGGAATCGTTAGCTTCCGAAATTCAGCCTGAAAAATGTGGCACTTTTACCTGTTTTTAAATTAGGAAGAGTATAGGTAGGAGGAATTGGATTGTTTAGAAGTATTATTAATTTCAGAAGAAGCAGGAATTTTTTAAAACAAAACATGTATGGTTATGGAGAACCTAGCACTGGAAATACAACATGATTCCGAATTAGAACAAAAAATAAATACTATTGAAAAACTTACTTATAACTATGAAGTAGACATAAAAAAAGAAGATTAGGGGTGTATCAAAGCGATTTGTAGACATTACAAAATTTAATAAAAGTCTATTCTAAGCATATCCTACGTTGGGGAGATTACATAATCATTAGAGAATTTGCAGTTACCGAATTAACAAAGTCAAATACATTTACATTTCTTGACATGAAAGTGGCAACAAAAGCCATCAACTAAACAGTAATCTTTGCCATAGCTGAATACTAAATCCCCCTATCACTCTACCTTCCCATTCTGACACCTGTAACTTAGGTCATTTAAAAAAGCAATAGACACAATCACATTTCCACAAATTTAAATGTAGCCAACAATTAAAACAATCACAAACCGTCACCCCCGAAAAACAAAAAACCCCATAATCAAAAGATTATGAGGTTTTGTTGTGGTCCCACATGGGCTCGAACCATGGACCCCCTGATTATGAGTCAGGTGCTCTAA
>NVRM01000009.1 GCA_002400885.1 Flavobacteriaceae bacterium | reverse complement strand
AGTATAAAATTAGCCATAGAACAGCAGTAACAAACGAATAATTGAAAGCAAATAAATGGAAACATTCTTTTGCTTTCAATAAATTTATATTTAGATTTGTGCAGGCATTAAAACAACTAAATTGAGCATAAAGGACGACTTACAAAGTAATTTTAGAAGCGAATATCTAAAAGCTAGGGTGAATGTATATTTGACCAATGTTTACCTGATGGATAAAATGAATCAAATTATTAAACCCCATAAGTTATCTATCGCTCAGTTTAACACGCTACGTATATTAAGAGGACAATATCCAAAAACGGCTAGTATTGGACTCATAAAAGAACGCATGGTGGATAAAAACTCAGACATTAGTCGTATGATTGATCGTTTGTTTGCTAAAAAATTGGTAGATCGCGTTGAATGTAAAAACGACAGACGACAAAAAGATATTAAAATCACCAAAAAAGGATTGGATATTTTGACGACAATAGATGTCTTGGAAATCAACTTAGACAATAGCCTACATCACCTTTCAGAAACAGAAATCACAGAGCTAAACCGTCTTTTAGATAAAATGCGCGAATAAATAGCGCTTTCTCCTTCTGCAAATTGCCATTTGAAACTATAAATACTATCTTTGCGGCTTAATTTTTTGAGCATGACTTTTTTAGAAGAAATACAACGACGCCGTACTTTTGGTATTATTTCGCATCCAGATGCGGGAAAAACTACCTTGACAGAAAAACTCTTACTTTTTGGAGGAGCAATTCAAGAAGCTGGGGCCGTAAAAAACAATAAAATTAAGAAAGGAGCGACCTCCGATTTTATGGAAATAGAACGCCAACGTGGTATTTCTGTAGCCACATCGGTACTTGCTTTTATTTATAAGGATAAGAAAATAAACATTCTTGACACCCCTGGACATAAGGATTTTTCGGAAGACACTTTTAGAACACTGACCGCTGTAGATAGCGTAATTGTAGTAATTGACGTCGCCAAAGGTGTGGAAGCACAGACTGAAAAGCTAGTAGAAGTGTGTAGAATGCGTAAAATACCTATCATTGTTTTTATCAATAAAATGGATAGAGAAGGTAAAGACGCCTTTGATCTATTGGATGAAGTGGAACAAAAATTAGGATTACGTGTTACTCCGCTAAGTTTCCCTATTGGAATGGGATACGATTTTCAGGGAATTTACAATATTTGGGAAAAGAAAATCAACATCTATTCTGGCGATAACAAACAAACGGTTTCAAAGGGAGTAGAATTTGACGATATCAACAATCCAGAACTAGACAGTATTATAGGGCATGAGGCTGCGGAAACACTGAGAGAAGAATTAGAATTAGTCACGGAAGTATATCCTGCTTTTAATCAACAAGAATACTTAGATGCCGAATTACAACCGGTATTTTTCGGTTCTGCTTTAAATAATTTTGGAGTCAAGGAATTATTGGATTGTTTTGTAGATATTGCTCCTACTCCACAACCAAAAATGTCAGACATCCGAATGGTAGATTCTAAAGAAGAAAAAATGACCGCCTTTGTATTTAAAATCCATGCAAACATGGATCCAAAACACAGAGATCGTTTGGCCTTTTTAAAAATCGTTTCAGGAACATTTAAACGTAACGCCAATTATTTACATGTGCGAAACAATAAAAAAATGAAATTCTCTAGTCCCAATACATTCTTTGCAGAAAAGAAACAAATTGTGGATGAGTCTTTCCCAGGCGATATTGTAGGATTACACGACACAGGAAACTTTAAAATAGGTGATACTTTAACCGAAGGTGAAATATTACATTATAAAGGAATTCCTGCTTTTTCTCCGGAACACTTTAGATATGTAAACAATGCAGACCCTTTAAAATCTAAACAATTACACAAAGGTTTGGATCAGTTAATGGATGAAGGAGTCGCACAGTTATTTACCTTAGACTTAAATGGAAGAAAAGTAATAGGAACGGTTGGAGCCTTACAGTATGAAGTAATCCAATACCGTTTAGAGCATGAATACGGAGCTAAATGTTCTTACGAAAACATCAACATTCACAAAGCCTGTTGGGTACAATGTGATGACGAAAGTAGCGAAGAATTTAAAGAGTTTAAAAGAGTTAAACAACGTTATTTAGCAAAAGACAAACGCAATCAATTGGTGTTTTTAGCAGATTCTGCTTTTTCCATCGAAATGACTCAGAGCAAATACCCAAGTGTTAAACTTCACTTTACAAGTGAATTTGAATAAAGGGAATTCATAAAAAACCTTGTTGGAAATATCTCCAACAAGGTTTTTTATTTTTATTATTAGCGTATGATTTCTCTTTGTGATTCTTTTATGATTTTTCTACTTAGAGTTAAAATCTCTTCTTTTTTAAATGGTTTCTGAAAAAAACCTGACACCACTTCTAGCTCCTCACATTCTTCGAAATAATCGTAACCTGATAGCACATAAAAAGGAATTTCGGTATATAATACTTTTGCTGTTTTTATAAATTCAATTCCCGAAGTAGTGGGCATTTCCAAATCAGCAATTACCAAATCTATAGCAGTGTCTTTTTCTAATATTTTAAGAGCATCACTCGCCGAAGAAGCTATCAATACTTCTATGCTTCCAAAAAAAGTAAGTTGAAATAATTCTAAATTAAACGGTTCATCATCTATATAAAGTAATCGGGGGATTCTTTCTCTCATTTTTTCTGATTTTATAGGATTTTCATAACATCGGCAAATAGATCATTCTCATCCTCTTAAATAACGTTTCAAATATAGTCATAAAATAAGTTTTATACATTTAAAAGTTTTTGCTCTTTTGTAAAGATAAAAGAAATGGTTGTTCCTTTACCTAGAACCGAAGTCACTTCAACCTCTGCTTGCTGCTCCCTGATAATGCCATAAACAATCGACAATCCTAAACCCGTTCCTTTTTCGGCCCTCTTAGTCGTATAAAATGGGTCAAATACTTTTTTTAAATTATCCGCCTCAATTCCACAACCATTGTCTCTAACCGTTACAATAATCTTATTGGTTATTAGATTTGTTTTTGTAGTGACCTCAATCTCTCCTTTTGTATCGATAGACTGGATCGCATTGTGGATGACATTGATAAACACCTGGTGAAGCTTCCCTTCGTTTGCAAGTACGACGGGGTTCTCTTTACAAAAATTGGTCATCACTTTACAGGTATCCTTACTCTCATGATTTAAGATCAACAGACAGTTTTTAATGACCTCATTCAAATCACAACGTTCAGAATTTGTCTTATTCTCCCTGCTAAATCTATTCAAACCTTTGACGATATTGGTAACACGATACACCCCTTCGTTCATCTGATCTAGAACTTTCCGTTGAATCTTACGTAATTCTTCTGGACTCCCCATCAAATGACCATTCTCTAAAATATTTTCAAAGCTATAAATACCAGATTGAATAAAATTAAGAGGGTTATTAATCTCATGCGCCACTCCTGCAGTTAACACCCCTATAGAGGCCATTTTTTCTGACTGTACTAAATGATTTTTCGCATTGTTCAAGTCCTTTACCGTATTGGTCAATTCATGGTGCTGATTTTCTAATTCCGCATTTGCTTTTAACAAAACACCATTCAGTTTCACCAATTCTTCTGTTCGATATTGCACTTGTTCCTCTAATAATTTTTGATACCTCAACTGTGCTAATTCTTTATTCTTACGCAAGGTTATGTCTCTAAGAATGGCTTGAGTATAGGCTCCATCATCTAATTTTTCAACCTTAATAAGACTTACTTCGAGTACTATTTTCTCCCCTGAAGCTTTTTTAAATTCCCATTCAAATATACGCACTCTTTCATGTTGGGTTTCCTCCAAAATCACTTCCAACAAAGAATCATTCAATAAAACGTTTTTATAAGAATGAGAGCCAACTAAAAACACGTGTTTATTTAGAATAAAATCCTTTTCACAGTCAAACAATTCCAACATTTTTTTATTGCAATCATACATTACAAAATCCTTTAACAAGACAATAGCTTCGTTCGAATTATTAAATATTTGCTGAAAACGATCATCACTTTTTTCGAGCTCTTTTAAATACGTTTGTTTCATTTCTTTACTTGAAATTTTTATCAAAAATCCCGTATAAGAAATCACCAATAAACTCACGCCATCGATCATCCATGCATTTATTTTCCCCGCATATAAATTATGATCGATAGGGATGCGAATAACCCCATTGATGATCAATACGGCAAGCAAAATATAAACGCCTAACCCACTGATGAAAAACACGATGTTTTTTTTAAAACTCACATACTCTGCGAAGAAAAGGGGGCCTAAAAACAAGAGAAACTTACACGACGCCGAAAACCCATAAAACACCATTCCAGCACCTCCATAAAGAATCATCAAGACCACAATGATAGAAACAAGGTTTTCCGGTTTTGTATTCTTTTTCACTACAAGCGTCACTAATCCCAGTAGGATCATTATTGTTTGTGTCACACTCGCATAAATCATATCCAAATCGTAGGATCGCTTATAACTAAGTAGATTCCCTATCAATGCCACTATGATAAAGAGCAATATTATTTTATAGAGGGATATTTTTTTAAATTTTAAAATAAATGGATTCATAAAAAGTAGGGGAATCAGGTCGTGTTTACACAAACTTACAAAAAAGAAATCCTTTTACCAATCTATCGCCTTATTTTTCAAATAAGTATTACAGGCACTAAAATGTCTGTTCTCAAACCAATACCCCCTATTAGCACTCAATGGAGATGGATGCCCACTCTCTAAAACCAAGTGTTTGTTTCTGTCAATTTTTTTTCCTTTCTTTTTTGCATAGCCTCCCCATAATAAAAACACCAGCCCTTTTTTTTGTTCCGAAATAGTTTTTATCACCTGGTCCGTAAATTGTTCCCATCCTTTTTTCTGATGTGACCCCGCATTTCCTTCCTCCACTGTGAGGGTGGCATTTAAAAGTAAAACTCCCTGTTTAGCCCACCGTTCTAAATTCCCATCTCCAGGAATTTCCTGCCCTAAATCCGCGCGTAATTCCTTAAATATATTCAATAAAGAAGGAGGGATTGCGATGCCCGTATTTACAGAAAAACACAAACCATTGGCCTGTCCTTTCCCATGGTAAGGATCTTGGCCTATAAGCACCACTTTCAAATCATCAAAAGAGCAATGATCAAAGGCAGCAAACACCTGCTCTTTAGACGGATAACACACTGAAGATTCATAAGCCTCGTCTATGAATTCTGTAAGATTCTTAAAATATTCCTTTTCCATTTCGTCGAATAAAACCGCTTTCCACGATTCTGCTAATTGTATCTCCATGTTTGTAGTTTAGTTTATATATGCTACTTTTGCGTAGCTTTCAAAAATAAGCATTTTTATGGGTAAAATTTCAAAAAAAACATTGATAGACTTAGAGTTTAATAGCGTACTTGAGCGTGTTTCTGACTTATGTATTTCTAATTTAGGCAAAATAAAGGTCTTAGACATTGAGCCTATTACCAATACAACCCATTTATTGAAAGAACTCAACTTGGTCAACGAATATTTATCCTCGTTTGCGAATGACAATAGATTGCCAAGTCATCATTTCGAAGAAATCACTAGTGAAATACATGCTTTAAATATTGAAAATAATTATTTAAATCCAGCGGCCTTTTTAAAATTAGTAACGGTTTCCAATACGGTAAATGAAACCTTGCGATTTCTAAAAAAGTTGAATAAGATTTATGTATATCTGCATGCCGACTCTACCACAATAGAGTACACTCAGGATATTGTAAATAAAATAGAAAAAAAGATTAGTAATTTTGGTGAAGTAGAATCTTCTGCCAGTCCAATGTTACGCCAGTTAAGAAAAGAAATAGCCGTGGTACGTGCCAGTATAGGCCAAAGTTTCACAAAGGTATTAAGTAGGTATTCCGCTGCAGGTTATTTAGACGACATCAGAGAATCCATCATAGACAACCAACGTGTATTAGCGGTAATCCCCATGCATCGCAAAAAGATTAAAGGATCTCTCCTAGGGACTTCCAAGACCGGTAGTATCATCTATATCGAACCAGAATCTACACGAAGATTTACACGTGAGCTTCAGAATTTATTATTTGATGAAAAGCAAGAGGTCATTCGCATCTTAAAAGGACTTACGGACGAGATTCGTGAATACCAACCTTTATTGATACAATATCAAGAATATTTAGCACAATTAGATAGTTTAGGAGCACGGGCAAAATATGGTCACAGAATTAATGCTTGCCTCCCCAAAATAGTCACTGAGAAAGAAATTTACTTTAAAGATGCCTTCCACCCTATTTTACTCGAAAACAATAAGGCTAAGAACATAGAGACAATCTCACAAACCTTAGAGTTAAATAAAGAACAGCAGATAATCGTTATTTCAGGTCCCAATGCCGGAGGGAAAAGTATCACCTTAAAAACCATCGGATTACTACAGTTAATGTTGCAAAGTGGTTTATTAATCCCTGTACATGAACGCTCTAAAACTTGTATTTTCAGTAGTATTCTTACAGATATTGGAGACAATCAATCTATAGAAAACCAACTGAGCACCTACAGTTACAGACTTAAAAACATGCGTGACTTTTTACGTTACTGCGATAAAAACACCTTATTCCTGATCGATGAATTTGGAACAGGAAGTGATCCAGAATTAGGTGGAGCACTTGCCGAAGTGTTTTTAGAGGAGTTCTATGAGAAAAAAGCCTTTGGGATAATCACTACGCATTATGCAAACCTAAAAGTACTCGCAAACGAGCTAGAAAACGTAGTGAATGCCAACATGCAATTTGACGAAATAAGTCTACAACCGCTGTTCAAATTATTTATAGGACAAGCAGGAAGCTCCTTTACGTTTGAAGTAGCACAGAAAAACGGAATTCCATTTAGATTGATAAATCGTGCTAAGAAAAAAGTAGAGGGAGAAAAGATTCGTTTGGATAAAACCATCTCAAAGCTACAAAAAGAACGTAATAAACTTCAAAAGACCACCGAAAATTTAGAAAAAGAAAAAGAAAAAGCGGCAGAACACACCGATAGTCTTTCCAGTAAACAAGATAAAATTCAAGAGAAACTAGAAAGTTTCCAAGAGTTATACGACAGCAATCAAAAAATGCTAAGTATGGGAAGAAAGATCAATGAAATATCAAATCGTTATTTTCAAACGAGTAATAAAAAAGAATTGTTTGCCTCATTCTTTAAATGGATTACCATAGAAAAGTCAAAATACGCAAAGAATACTCCCGAAAAACCCACTTCTAAACCTGCCAAAAAGCGTTTAAAAGAAGTTGAAAAAAAGAAAAAAGAAGCCTTAAAGAACACGGAAAGTGAAATATTAGAAAAAGTAGCTATTGTACGTGAACAACAGGCAGAAAAGGCAAAAAAACTAGCCAAAGAAAAGGCCGATTTCGTTTTTAAGATAAAAGATAAAGTTCGTTTTATCGATGGAAAAGCTTGTGGTATCATAGAAAAAATAGAAAAGACCAATGCATTTATAAACTTTGGAGTGTTCACCACCAAAACCAAAATGTCAAATTTAGAATTTGTAGAAAAAACAAGATAAATATCAATTGTATTTCTTTAAACCCCTAAAACTTTGATTATTAGATATATTATTTGTATTTTTAACGTTATAAATTGGTAACCTCATGTGTAGACTTTGAAAAAGAAACTAGACTAACCCACTTTAGTAACTTTAATAATGGAAGCAACTTTTAACGTAACATCTCTCACTCCACCACTAGCTATTGCCCTTGTAATAGTTTTTGTGTTTACGGTATTGTTTATCATCAATAGCCGTAAGAAGAAAAAAAACTGCCTAAAAAACTACTGTCAAAGCTCGAACGAAATAGACTTAATTGACTATACGGAGACCAATGTAGTCAAAGCAAAAAAGACATTTGAACGCGGAGGAATCCAAGTTTAAAACTTAAAAAAACAAGTTTATTTTTTAATAAATAAGTGAACTTTAGCTGATTAGCTTTGTTTTTACGAAATAATTTAGTAGCTTTAAATAAAAAATATGCTAAATTTCGTGAAATCATTTTTAATGTTTTTACTTTTTGCTGCCATTGCATTGACATTGCATCAAAAAGTAAGTAACAAAATCTGTGGTGAATGCGCCACAGATCACTCGGGCTTATCCGAACATTCCAAACAACCTCCAAAAAGTACTTCTGAGTACAATAATGAGCACCCTAGTTTTAAAAACCTACAGGTGAATGACAGTGATGGAAAGGCTTTATTTTCCTTCTCCGAAGGATTTCTTATTCACAATAAAAATGCAGCTATTAAATACCCTGATAGCGCCTCTTTAATTCACAAATCTATTTTTGATTATTTAAATTCGAATCAAAAACAAGAACTTCTAATCACTGGTTCTTACTTAGCCCATGAGATCGATTCAAATTCCAATGAAAACTGGGGACAACTCAGAGCACTTGAATTGAAAAACACCTTAGTTAATTATGGGATAAGTACAGATCGAATTTCTACTGATTCTAAACTTGGAACGTATCGCTATAACTCCAAAGGATATTACGCCTCCGGTGTAGATTTAAACCTTCAGGACATCCCTATTGAAAATCTAGAAAAAATAGATTTTGGAGTCGCAAATAAGATTATTTATTCAAAATTTAGCTCAAAATCCTTTATTCCCGATAACACCTTAACAGGATATGTTTCGGAACTTAAAAATCACTTATTTAAATACCCGAAAAAACGGGTCTATATAAAAGGATATACCGATAATATTGGAACAAATGAAACCAATCACTGGTTTGGGATGCAACGCGCAGAAACCATCCGACAGTATTTAATCGAAAATGGCATTCCTAAACGCATCATTTATGCAAAAAGTAAGGGAGCTAAAAACCCTGTGGCTACCAACAGTACATTCGCAGGGCGAGCAAAAAACAGAAGAATAGAAATCACATTAAAATAAAAAAAACACTATGAATACAATATTTACAAATCAAAATACTGCCCATCTTTTCGAATTATTTCTATGGATGTTAGGTGCTTTTCTTATCGGATGGATACTCTCTAGAATCTTTGCTTCAAAAAAAGAAAAAATTGTAGAGAAAAAAGTGATTGTAGAAAAAAAGGTCTTCGTTGAAAAAAAGATTTATGTGGACAAGATTATATACAAAGACAGGGTTGTAAGTAATACAGTAAGTGCCGTAAATACGGCAATAGACAACTCCAGTCCAACACCTATAAAAACGGTAATAGAAAACAACACACTAACTAAGAGCACGGGTACTAAAGCAACAATAGCTGGGGCGGCTGCCTTAAATTTCAGCGGGTTTGGTAAAGCTAGTAAGGAGGAAAAAGATGATTTAAAACGCATCAGTGGTATAGGACCCTCCATCGAAAAAAAACTAAATGGAATTGGAATATTTACCTATCAACAAATCAGTAAGTTCTCCCCTAAAGACATGACCGACATCACCGATTTAATTACATTTTTCCCAGGAAGAATAGAACGAGACAATTGGGTGCAACAGGCAAAAAACTTAGTAAAAGGATTGGATACAGATTTTAGTAAACGCGTAGATAAAGGCACTATTTACTAAAACGAGACATGCACTATAGCAGTTACAAAAAAGCAACCATATTATGTGGTTGCTTTTTTTTGTTTATAAGTCTAATTTATTCTCTCTCATACTCTTTTACTTGGGCATCATAAAAGGCACTGGCCTCTTCGATCAATATCGCTGTTTCGCCCGCCAAATCATCTTCTTCCAATCCTCTCAAATCTTCTAAAAACTCGATATCATCATCAATCAAATTAATAATAAATCTAGGGTACTCCGTATGAATGATAAAAATATCATCTGGATGATCTGAATGATCCCCCATTAAAAATTTAGGTATTTTCATATATATATTTTATTAATTAGTATTAAAAAAACACTCGGCTCGTCTTGAAAGGAAAACATTCCTTAGGAACACTACTGTTAATGATGTTTTTTAATTAGTTTTTTTGTTAAATAGTTAAAGCGCCAAAACAATAGAATGGCAGAGGTTGTAAGACCAAATAATAAGCCCACCCATATCCCCAGTGTTTTTAACTCGGTATGTATCGCAAGGTAATAACAAACAGGAAAACCGATAATCCAAAAGGCAATAAATGTAATAAACATTGGAACATATACATCTTGTAAGCCTCTTAGTCCTCCTAAAATAACGGCTTGTAATCCATCAGAAATTTGAAATACTCCCGCTACAATTAATAATGTTGCCGCTATCGAAACCACTTCATCATGACTCGTAAATAACAAGGGCAATATGTTTTTTGTAAGCATAAATAGTATGGTAAACCCAACCATCACTATAAAAATAAGCATAAAATTAGAAAAAGCAATACGGCGCAAGTCATAAAACTGTCGCAAGCCTTTCTGATTCCCTACTCTAATGGTCGTCGCTACCCCAATCCCCACAGAAATCATAAAAGTAGTGGAAGACATCTTTATTGCAATTTGATTCGCCGCCTGCGGATACGCTCCTAAAGTTCCTGCTAACATAACAGAAGCAGCAAACAAGCCCATTTCAAATAGCATTTGCATGGCTGATGGGAATCCAATATTTGTCACTTTTAAAAAGATCGATTTTTTAATTTCTTCTATTTTCAACAATGTTAAAAAAGCTTGAAACTTCTCTCTAGTATAGAGTATATACAACATAAACAGTAACATTACAACTCTTGAGATAAGGGTCCCCCATGCTGCTCCGACCACTCCTAGTTCAGGAAATATCCAGATCCCATAGATAAGCACATAATTTAACACGACATTCACCACGTTTGTAATTAAGGTTGCCTGCATGGCGTATTTAGTCAATGACAAACCATCCGAAAATTGTTTTATACCCTGGAACAAGACCAAAGGAAACAAGGACAAGGCCACCACTTTAAAGTAAGGCGTAGCAAATTTCACCACTTCAACGGGCTGATTTAACCATTCCAATACAGGGCTCATAAACCACATCCCAACGGTAAGTAACAGTGCTAGCAAGGTAATCAATATCATACTATGCTGAAACACCAACCTTCCTTTGGCAACATTTTTCTCTCCATCGGTTTCGGCAATTAGAGGAGTTACGGCAAAAGAGAAGCCTATTCCAACCGCAATAGCAATGAATAAAAAGCTATTTGCCAAAGAAGAAGCAGCCAATTCTATAGGGCCAATACTTCCCACCATCATATCATCTATTAAACTCACCGTCATATGCCCCAACGCCCCTGTAATAACGGGCATGGCCAAACGTGTATTCTGTTTAAATTCCTTTGTGTAATTATGTAACTTCAATGCATCTTATTTTAAGCCTGCAAAGATACAAGATAATACTAAGAAAAAGAATATAATACACAAGTGTTCACTGGTCTCTTGATTTATTAGAAAAGAATAAAACGCATCTAACGTACTGTTTGATAAGTTCCGAAGAATTGTCATAAATAAAATCTATAAAAGAATAAAATTATAAAATTAAAGAACGAGCCTAACACAAAGTAAAAACGTATTTTTGTGTGTATAAATTAATATTCACACTAAAAATTATAAAAATGGCTGTATTAGTAGGTAAAAAAGCACCTGATTTTAGCGCACAAGCTGTCGTAAACGGAGGAGAATTTGTTCAAAATTATACTTTAGAGCAATTCAAAGGGAAAAAATACGTTGTATTGTTCTTTTATCCAAAGGATTTCACTTTTGTATGCCCAACAGAGCTTTTTGCTTTTCAATCAAAATTAGCTGAATTTGAAAAAAGAAATGTGCAAATAATTGCCGTTTCAACAGATACGGAACAATCTCACTGGGGATGGTTACAAATGGCAAAAAATGAAGGTGGAATTAAAGGAGTTACATATCCTTTAGTTGCAGATACAAACAAAACCATTTCTAAAAATTACGATGTTTTAACAGGTGATTATTTTTACGATGATAATGACCAATTACAAGCAGATACTGAATTAATTGCTTACCGTGGTTTATTCTTAATCGATTTAGAAGGAGTTGTACGTCACCAATTAGTAAATGACTTACCTTTAGGTAGATCTGTAGACGAAACTTTACGTATGGTAGATGCTTTACAATTTACAGAAGAAAACGGAGAGGCTTGTCCTGCAAACTGGAATTCTGATAAAGAAGGATTAAAAGCAACTCACGAAGGAATTGCTGATTATTTAACAAAGAATTAAATTTAATTTTTTAGACAACAAAAACTCTCGATTATTCGGGAGTTTTTAGTTTTTAACCTATCTTTGATAACAACAAAAATATATTATGGCAAAAATAACATTAAAAGGAAATCCAATTAAAACAATTGGAAAATTACCGAAAGTAGGAAAAAAAGCTCCTAAATTTTCACTTGTAAAATCTGATTTATCTAAAGCTAAATTAAAAGACTTTAAAGGATCTAAAGTAATACTAAATATATTCCCAAGTGTAGATACTGGAACTTGCGCAGCGTCTGTACGTAAATTTAACGAAGAAGCTTCTAAATTAGAAAACACAAAAGTAATCTGTATTTCTAGAGATTTACCATTTGCACAAGCACGTTTTTGTGGAGCAGACGGCTTAGACAATGTAATTATGTTATCTGATTTTGGAAAAGGAAAATTCGGAAAATCATACGGATTAACCATTGCAAACGGACCTTTAGCTAATTTACACTCTAGATGTATCATCGTTTTAGACGAAAAAGGAAAAGTAACGTATACAGAACAAGTTTCTGAAATAGTAGATGAACCTAACTACGAAGCTGCTTTAAACGCATTGTAGTAGATGAATAAATTCAAGAATTTTGTCATAGGACGTATTATAAGTGTTAAATATGCAGCCAAGGGTTCTTGGATTTTAATTACTTCAGAACACAGTATTATGGCCCAATTCATTATTGCTTTTGCAGTAAGCGTTTTGGGCTTTTTATTTCAGATTACCACGCAAGAATGGCTGTTTCAAATTGTCGCTATTGCATTAGTAATTGTCGCTGAATCTTTAAATACAGCGATCGAAAAAATTGCAGATTTTATACATCCAGAATACCATAAACAAATAGGTGTAATTAAAGATGTTTCAGCTGGTGCAGCTTTTTTTGCGGCAATATTTGCTGTCATCATTGGTTTAATTATATATGTTCCTAAATTTCTTCAAATTTAAGGATCAAACCCCCTATTTTTTATATTTTTGTAAATCTAAAAACATTGAATGTCCAGCAATAAAAAAAATACAAAAAAAACATCGCAACAACCTAAATCTCAAAAGATTAAGGATTTCTTCAATAACAAGCAAACGCAACTAATTCTTGCATTTGCATTGATGATTTTCGGAATATTTATTGCTTTATCTATCATTTCATTTTTTCTTAATTGGCAATCTGATCAAAGTCAATTAGATCATTTTTACGACAAAACAGTCCCTGTCAATAATTTAACTGGAAAACTAGGAGCCATCATAGGTCACCTGGTCGTTTTTAATGGATTTGGAATTGCGACCCTCCTCCTACCCATTCTTATTTTTATCAGTGGTTTACATTTATACAAAAAAACATATTTTAGTAATTTAAAAAATTACTGGGGCTATGGTACTTTAATGGCCATCTGGATTTCCTTATTATTTGGTGTATTTGCTTTAAAAAACACATTAATGGCTGGTGTTGTTGGATATGAACTTCGTAGTTTTTTATCCTCATATATTGGAAAAACAGGTGTCATTTTATTATTGATTGCTGCCTTTGCCGCCTTTGTTGTATTAATGTTTAAGCTCACCAATGAAAGTTTTAAACTACCTCAGTTTGTAAAAGACCTCCTAAAACCTAGCGAGCCACTTGAACCTGCTACAAAAATAGTGACGAGTCCCAAACTAGCTAAAACTCCTTTAACAAGGAAAATCCCTTTAACGGATGAAATTCATGTAACTGATAAAGTTAACGTAACTAACAAAATTCATGTAGCGGATAAAATTCACGTAGCTGAGAGTAGTCCTACTCCTGTTCAAGAACACATCAACTTAAACATTCCCCTTGAAAACAATAGTCCAGCTGACATAAAGCAGCCATTAGATGAAGCCCTCAAAATAGTTCTAAATAATAAGGAGGTCATTCAGGAAGAAGAAACAATAGAAGAAGAAACAATAGAAGAAGAAGAAGAAGAAGAAGAAGAAATAATAGAAGAGGAAAACGTAGCCATAGATGTAGAGACTGTTCTAGAGGAAGATGCTGAGACCAAAAATTTAAGTGACCAACTCATCGAGGACTTTGGTGAATTTGACCCTACATTAGAATTGGCTAATTTTAAATTCCCAACCTTAAATCTATTAAAAGAATACAACGAAACAATTTCCGTAAATCAAGAGGAACTTGAAATAAATAAAAATAGAATTGTAGAGACATTGCGTAACTACAAAATTGGGATTGCTCAAATATCTGCTACTGTAGGGCCTACTGTAACCCTCTATGAAATTGTACCAGAAGCTGGGATTAGGATTTCTAAAATCAAAAACTTAGAAGATGATATTGCCTTATCTTTAGCCGCTTTAGGAATTCGTATTATCGCCCCTATTCCAGGTAAAGGAACCATAGGTATAGAGGTGCCTAATAAAAAACCCACCATCGTTTCTATGCGCGCCGTTATCGCATCAAAAGTTTTTCAGAATTCAGAAATGGAATTGCCTATCGCTTTAGGAAAAACAATATCCAATGAGACTTTTGTCGTAGATCTTGCAAAAATGCCTCACTTATTGATGGCAGGAGCAACGGGTCAAGGAAAATCTGTAGGATTAAATGCGGTGCTGACGTCTCTTTTATACAAGAAACATCCAGCCGAGGTGAAATTTGTTTTAGTAGATCCTAAAAAGGTAGAATTGACCTTATTTAATAAAATAGAGCGTCATTATTTGGCCAAGCTACCAGATTCAGAAGAAGCAATTATTACGGATACCACTAAGGTAGTAAACACCTTAAATTCGCTTTGTATAGAAATGGACCAGCGTTATGACTTGTTAAAACTTGCCATGGTAAGAAATATCAAGGAATACAATGTGAAATTTAAAGCACGTAAATTAAATCCAGAAAACGGTCATAAATTCCTGCCTTATATCATATTAGTAATTGACGAATTTGCCGATTTAATAATGACCGCAGGAAAAGAAGTTGAAACACCAATTGCACGTTTAGCACAATTGGCCAGGGCTATTGGAATCCATTTAATCGTAGCCACACAGCGTCCTTCCGTAAATGTAATTACGGGAATCATTAAAGCCAACTTCCCCGCAAGAATTGCGTTTAGAGTAACCTCTAAAATAGATTCACGTACTATTTTAGACTCCTCAGGAGCCGACCAATTAATAGGAAAAGGAGATATGTTATACTCTGGAGGAAATGAAATGGTACGTATACAATGTGCTTTTGTAGACACTCCAGAAATAGAACGACTTACCGATTTCATTGGCTCACAAAGAGCCTATCCAGATGCCCATTTGTTACCGGAATATGTTGGAGAAGAAAGTGGCACAGGTCTTGATGTAGACATCACAGATCGCGATAAATTATTCCGTGACGCCGCCTTAGTGATTATACATGCACAACAAGGATCCGCATCACTCTTACAACGTAAACTTAAGTTAGGTTACAACCGTGCAGGAAGAATTATAGATCAATTAGAAGCCGCAGGAATTGTAGGACCATTTGAAGGCAGTAAAGCTAGACAAGTGCTTGTACAAGATGAAATGGCATTGAACACATTATTAGACAACGAAACAATTTTTTAAAATGAAAAAAATTAGTATCCTTATTGTAGCCTTAATTATGACTACCGTTAGCTTTGGACAACAAACGAATGAAGCAAAAAAATTATTAGATGAAATTGCCACAAAAGCAGCTTCGTATAAAAACATATACATTGAATTTAATAACAGCTTAGAGAACAAAGAAGCAAAAATCTCTATGACCTCAAAAGGGAATGTAACCTTAAAAGGAGATCAATTTTTCCTGAATTATATGGGAACTCAAACCTTATTTGATGGTAAAAAACAATACTTGATTATTCCAGAAGACGAAGAAGTGATCATAAAAAGCACTGCATCGGATGAACAAGACGAATTAATTACACCTTCTAAAATATTTACTTTTTATAAAGATGGATTCACCTATACTATGGGAGAATTAAAAACAATCAAAGGTCGTAAAATACAATTTGTAAAATTATACCCAATCAGCAGTAAATCAGACATTAAAAACGTATTTATTGGAATAGATGCAAAAACAAAACACATCAACCAGATCATCACGCAAGGCTTAGATGATAACATAACAACAATTTCTATATTATCCTTTAAAACAAATCAGCCTATTTCAGAAAACCTTTTTATCTTTGACACGAATAAGTACAAAGATTACGAAATTTCTGAACCCAATTAGACCGAGTGAAAATATTAGATAAATACATTTTAAAAAGCTTTATACAGCCTTTTATAGCAACTTTTTTTATTGTCCTTTTTGTATTAGTTATGCAAGCCCTTTGGTTGGCATTTGACGAAATAGCAGGAAAAGGAGTAGACTTATGGTTTATTTTGAAATTCCTTGCCTACCTCGCACTTACGGTAGTTCCAATGGCATTGCCTATCGCTATTTTACTGTCATCCATTATGGCTTTAGGATCGCTTTCTGAGCATTATGAATTTGCAGCTATTAAATCGGCAGGTATCTCCTTATACCGAGTAATCAGACCCTTGGTTATATTAACTATTTTAATAAGTGGCCTGAATTTTTTCTTTTTAAATAATGTATACCCTTGGGCGACTTTTAAGCAGAAGAACCTGTATTTAAATATCAAAAAGAAAAAACCTGCACTAGCTTTAATTCCAGGGACATTCAATGCTGACATCCCCAATTATAGTATTTATTTCAAAGAAAAATACGGTAAAGAAGGAAATCTTTTAAAAGGTATCAAAATTTCTGACCTTAGTAAACGCAAAGGAAACGTCACTAGAATTACCGCCGAGAAAGGAAAGATAAGCACTGAAGAAGGAAGTAAATACTTAACGTTCACATTAGAAAACGGGTATTTTTATGAAGAAGATTTAAACAATCGAAATATGAAACAACGCAATCGAGCATTACACTCCAAAGCGAAGTTTGCCAAGCATATTATCAATATTGACATTTCTTCTTTTAGCCTAGACGACTTAGACAGTACTAAGATAAAACAGCATTATACCATGCTAAGTCTTAATCAATTAGACTCTATCGGAGGTACTAAAAAAGTAGCATACGACGATTATATCAGCGCGAAATCAAAAAATTATTTCTTACGATCTAATGCGAATAAACTTTATAAATACCACGACACGCTTGTAGACCAATCTATATGCATGCCGATTCTTGACAATTTTGAAATGCACAATAAAATTATTGTACTGGACAATGCCATTCAAAGTATCGAACGGAATCAAGATTTACTCAAAAATCAAAAAAACACCTTTAAAAGAAAAAGAAAAGGCTTGAACTTATATGATTTTGAATATTACAACCGAATCGCTTTTTCACTAGCCTGCTTGGTTCTCTTTTTTATAGGCGCCCCTTTAGGTGCTATTATTAGAAAAGGAGGATTTGGTTTACCTATGATCGCAGCGATTGTAATATTTGTCATCTATTTTTTCATCACTCAATTTGGAAAAAACTTAGCAGAAGAAAGTGCCATTTCCGCACTTACAGGAAGCTGGGTCTCCACTTTAATATTACTCCCTATCGGATTTTTCTTAACTAGAAGAGCAGCCAAAGGCATGGGTATTATTAATATAAGCGGCTTAATTGACAAAGTTAAAAGCATTTTCACTATATTCAAAAACACTAAACAACAACGCAACTAATGCAAACACCAAGTTTTAAATTAAACACCATAGAGGAAGCCATAGAGGATATCAGAAATGGAAAAATGATCATCGTTGTAGATGATGAGGACAGAGAAAATGAAGGAGACTTTATCGCAGCTGCAGAATGTGTGACTCCTGAAATGATTAATTTTATGGCCACCAATGGTCGTGGGTTAATTTGTGCTCCCTTAACAGAGGACCGATGTCTAGAATTAGATTTACCGCCTATGGTAAATAAAAATACGGTTTTACACAACACTCAATTCACAGTTTCGATTGATTTAATTGGAGAAGGTTGTACTACAGGTATTTCTGCTCAAGACCGCTCAAAAACGATTAAAGCATTAACAAGATCTACCACTAAACCAGAAGATTTTGGTAGACCTGGACATATTTTCCCTCTAAGAGCAAAAAACGGAGGTGTATTAAGAAGAACCGGGCATACAGAAGCTTCTATAGATTTAGCGAGATTAGCTGGTTTTAAACCTGCTGGAATTTTAGTAGAAATTCTAAACGAAGATGGAACCATGGCACGTTTACCTCAGTTAATGGAGGTTGCCAAAAAGTTTGAGCTAAAAATTATTTCCATAGAAGATTTAGTTTCTTACCGTATGAAACATGATTCTTTGATCAATAAAATTGAAGATTTCACCATGCAAACTCGTTTTGGAGAATTCAGATTACGTGCTTATAAACAAACCACAAATAATCAAGTTCACATGGCCTTGACCAAAGGAACATGGAATCCAGAGGAAGAAGTATTAGTCCGTGTAAACTCTGCATTGATTAATAACGATATTTTACGTGTCTTAACAAAAACACCAGATGATACTTTTTCTAAGATCTTTAAAATGATTAATGAAGAAGGAAAAGGAGCGGTTGTTTTTATCAGTCAAGAACACCAATCTTTTAATTTGATCAATCGCTTGTCTCTCCTAAAAGAAAGTCAAAAAGAAGATGAAACAAAAGTTCCTGCCATCAAGCCTGATGAAAAAGACTTTGGAATTGGCGCTCAAATTTTACACGATTTAGGTGTTTCTAAATTGAAAGTAATTTCAAACGCTAAAGTGGAATTAAAAAGAGTTGGAGTTACAGGTTACGGATTAGAAATCACAGACTACATCAACTATTAATTAGTAAATCATACTCATGAAAAACAGCCAGATATATAGTTTTATACTTTGTATTTGGCTGTTTTCATGTCAAGATCTAAGTAATTCCCTTCCGAAAACCATCGCGGAAATATCCCGCGAAAATTACTCCCTCCTCATTAATATTGAGGGAATTCCAAAGGGAAAGGCGTATTTAAACATTGTAAAAGCACAACAATTAAAAATAATTGACAGCGCTACGCTTACTGACAAGCAATTTATATTTAACGGGGAAATTAAGGAACCGGCACTGGTATGGCTCACTTTTGACTATACAACACAGGGAATACCTTTTATTCTTGAACCGACCCAGATTAACATATCAGCAGAAGTACTTCATATAAAAAGTGCCCTTATAAAAGGAGGCTCTATAAACGATTCATATAGTTCCTTTAAAAATGAATCCTCTGTGTTTTTTTCTAAAATTGCTACACGTTACCAACGGTTTCAAAAAGCTAGATTAGAAAATGACAGCCAACAATTACATCTCATCTACAAAGAAATAAGCGACATAAAAGCCGCTTATCTTGAATTTTGCCTGCGCTATGTCCACAAACATCCGGACGCATTCGTTTCTTTAATTATTCTCAATGATCTCATCGACGAGAATGTCGAGAAAAACACGCTGAATATTGCTTTCTTAGCCTGTACAAGTCGGCTTAAAAAAAACGCACTTGCACAGACCATAAAAGCTCGGATCAATCGCTTATAAAAAGCTAAAATCTGTTGCATCCGGGAATTCTTGAGCCTCTTTTCCTTGTAAAAACAAGCGAGCACTCAAACCTCCTTTTAATATTATTTTATCGTTTTGAACCAAGAGCCAACTCCCCTCTCGCAGCCCTAACACAGGTATATTCTCTACAAAATGAAATTCATTAATTCTAGTGGCACGTGTCTCTCCCATATGTTTAGAACTAGGATCTGGATCTAAATAATGTGCATTTACATTGAACGATAAGAGTCCTAATGTACTAAAACTAGGTGGGTAAATAATAGGCATATCATTGGTGTTTTGCATACTTAGCCCAGTAACAACACTTCCTGCACTGGTTCCTAAATATGGTGTGCCTTGCGAAACTACTTCCTTAATTACATCTATCAACTCGTTTTTATACAGCTGGCTTACCAATAAAAAAGTATTCCCTCCTCCTATAAATATTCCTGTTGCTTTTTTGACAGCATCACTTGGGTTTTCAAACTCATGAATTCCTTTAATTTTAATTCCAATTAAGGAAAAGGCTTCACTTGCTTTTTTTGTATAGACATCATGACTAATACCTCCGGGACGTGCATACGGCACAAATAAAATTTCTGTAACACCCTTAAAAAAATCTTTTAGGGCAGGTAAAGCATACTCTAAATACCCCTTCCCATGTACGGTAGAAGTACTAGCTATAAATATATTTTTCATGTAGTATAATTTAGACTCAAAAATAAGAAATTAGATGCTTTAACAAAAATTTACCACCCTATTAATAATATTTTAAGAATGACACCTACTACATTTGTGTATATCAACCATCTGACTAAAAAAAAATGTTTAAAAAACACTTTCTACTATTCCTATTTATTGCACTAAGCGTACAAGGGCAAGAAAAATCGGTACGTTTAAAGGGAAAAGTAATACACGCTAATAAAGGTGTGCAACTTATTACAGTCCATAATGCCCGAAGTAACAAAGGAGAAATAACCCCTGGAAATGGTGTATTTAACCTCTCCGTTCAATTAGGAGATAGTATTCATTTCTCTTCTTTAGAATATATTAAAAGAGTTATTATTATCAGTGATTATCACATTAAAAATAAAATACTCAATGTGTACTTAGAACCCCTAGTAAACGAACTGAACGAAGTGTTTCTTGATAAAAAAATACACTTGGATTTTTCAAATTTATATGTCGCAAAAAACATACAATTAGATGTGGATGAAATAGACCTACGAAAACCGCCAAATGCCGTAAAACTAACCAATCCTAATCAAAGAACCTCATTTAACTTTATTGCCATTATATCACTATTCACCAAAAACATTCGTAAAAAAAACAGAGAAAAAAAAGCACTTTTCAATCGCGAAGAAAAAGCTAAAACAATTTTTTTAGAGAACATTATAGACCTTTACGGAGACAAATACTTACAGCAAAAATTACATATACCTGAAGATAGAATATATCAATTTATAGAATACTGCAATGACAAAGGAGTCACAATTCTCTATAGAAATAATCCGATAGATGTTCTAGATTTTTTGGTAAAACGGAGTCTTGAATTTAATAAGATAATCTCAGTTTCACATGAATAAAACATCGCTGTTATTTTTTCTACTTATTTGTCTAAGCACTAAGGCGCAAGAAACAAGCATTCAACTACTAGGAACCGTTCTTTCTAATACAAAACGATTGGCAAATATTCATATTATAAACCTAAACACGAAGTCTGGTACTATCAGTAATGAAAACGGTGAGTTTTTGATACGGGCACAATTAAATGACACCTTATACATAAGCTCTATTCAATACGAAAAAGCAACAATAATCGTGAGTGAAATTATGATACGCACTAAAACAATGTTTATTGAAACTGTCTCGAAAACATATACCTTAGAAGAGGTAATTATTAAGAACCACCACTTAACGGAGAGCATTTATCACGATATTTTAAACAAACCGAAAGACAGCATTCCAGCAATGAATGTAAGCTCAGAGACTTTCAAAAATTTAGATTTTACAGGGGTCGATTATAAACTTGATGCCATGAGCTTGAACAGACCGCCAAGCGTGGAGCATTTGGTAAATCCTATTATGGCTGGAGGAGGCGTAGGCGCAACACTCCCCAACAATCAATTAATAGCGGAATATAAACTCAGGAGTCTCCTAAAATTAAAAAAAGAGTTTCCTTCAAAAATAATACAAGAATTAGGAGAAGCATATTTCACAAAAAAGCTACAAATACCTACAGATAGCATCCATCATTTTTTAAGCTATTGTGCCTACAAAGATATCGTGCATCTTTACCAGCAAAATAACTTGCTCACCGTCATTGAAATCCTACAAGAAGAAGCAATAAGCTACAAGAAGTTAAAAAAAGAAGGCAAATCAGGTGAAAAATAGGAATGCTTTTTGTTCATTAGCCGTTTAAAACACTTATTTATGGGAAGACATCGCTTAAAGTTATTAATTGTATTGGCTGTACTTCCATTATTAGCCTTTGGGATTCACAAATATTATATCAGTTTAACACAGGTCGAATACCTCCAAGATAAGGGGTCTCTACAGATAATTAGTCGTTATTTCATAGACGATCTAGAATATGTTTTAGAAAAAGACTCCCCTCTTAAATTTCAACTAAACACTTCTTTTGAAATAGATAGTGTAGACAACTATTTTAAAAAATATCTAAACCAAAACCTCCAGTTCGTCCTAAACAACACCGCTTATAATTTTGACTATATAGGAAAAGAATATGAGGATGACATTGTATACTTCTACCTAGAAATAACGCAAATAGACACCTTGCATACATTAGAAATAAAAAACACCATGCTTTTTGACTACTTCCCTGACCAACAGAACATTGTAAAAATCAAAGCCCATGAAAAACACCATACTTTTTACCTCATTAAACAAAAAGATAAAGGTTTGTTAAAATTTTAGATAGTTTGTTAAAATTGGTTAAAAACTAGTAATTTCGGTGTTTTATAACTCACTCATCAATGAAAAATATAGCAACCTTAATTATTGTTTTTATTAGCATTAGTTTCCTTTCTGCACAAGAAAAAACTATTAATAACGGACATTATAACACCAGTAAATTCCGACAATTAAAACAAGATTTACCCACGCCCAATAAGCAGCATACAGCATCTGGAGCCCCTGGTTCCGGGTACACACAACAGCAGGTAGATTATGTAATGGACATCACCTTGGATGATGTAAATCAAAAATTATTTGGTTTTGAAAAAATCACCTACCATAATAACTCCAAAGATCCACTTAGTTATTTATGGATACAATTGGACCAAAACATTCGTGCACCTCACACAAAAAACGACGAAATTAGCAGTAGACCTACCAGAGTATTATACAGCCCTAAACAATTTTCCAATAAATTTTTATCCAAAGGATTTGACGGAGGATTCAAATTACAGGAAGTAAAAGACAGCCAAGGAAATGAATTGTCCTACAAAGTAAATTGGACGATGATGCGCATCGATTTAAACGAACCTATCGCCCCTGGAGCCAGCTTTGAATTCAGTATCAAATGGTGGTATAACATCAATGATTATTTTATAGATGGAGGAAGATCTGGCTTTGAATTATTTAAAGATGATGGAAATAAAATGTACATCATTGCACAATTCTTTCCAAGATTAGCGGTCTACAATAATGTAGATGGATGGCAAAATGCACAATTCTGGGGAACTGGAGAATTTGCCTTAGAATTTGGAGATTACACCGTAAACATCACCACACCTAGTGATCACATTCTAAATGGAACTGGACGCATCACTAACTTAAAAAAATTAATTAGTAAAAAACAATACAAGCAGTTTTTAAAAGCACAAACATCTTTTGACAAACCTGTAATTATTGTAAGCCAAGAGGAAGCGGACATCGCTTCTAAAGGTTTTTCTTCTACAACAAAAACATGGACCTTAGAAGCTAAAAACGTACGTGATTTTGCCTTCTCAAGCTCTCGTAAATTTATTTGGGATGGAATGGCTGTACAATTGGAAAGTAAAAACGTAATGGCCTACTCATTATACCCTAAAGAAGGGAATCCATTATGGGAAGAGCATTCGACAAGAGTCATTGCCAATACCTTAAAAGAATATTCTAAATTTACTTTTGACTATCCATATCCAAAAGCAATTTCGGTAAATGCAGCCAGACAAGGAATGGAATACCCGATGATCTGTTGGAATCGCGGACGTCCTAAAAATGGGATCGTATCCGATCGCCTAAAAAAAGGAATGATCGGTGTTATCACTCATGAAATTGGTCATAATTTTTTCCCTATGATTGTAAATTCTGACGAAAGAAAATGGTCATGGATGGATGAAGGAATTAATACTTTTGTTGAAATTTACGCAGAAGAAAAATATGACGCTCAACTGTTCCCTACCTCTAAATACCCAAAAAACATCATTGGGTATATGTCCGGAAACCAAGATAATTTAACACCTATAATGACCAATAGCGAGGACGTGAAACAATTTGGGTCTAATGCCTATCACAAACCTGCTGCTGGACTATTCATCTTACGTGAAACTATTATGGGGCATGAATTATTTGATTACGCCTTTAAAACATATGCCAATAGATGGAAATTTAAACACCCTACCCCTGCCGATTTTTTCAGAACGATGGAAGATGCCTCTGCGATGGACTTAGATTGGTTTTGGAGAGGATGGTTTTATACTACCCGTAATAACGATATCGGAATTAAAGACGTTACTACTTATAGATTAACAGATAAAAAAACGAAAAGAGCCACCGATTTCTTAAAGAAATACGGTCAAAACATCAACAAGATACCGGCATCTTTATACTTAATATCTGATAAAAGCGAAGACTATACGACTCCAACTAAAAAGCCTCAAGAATTAAAAATACTTAAGAAGTATTTAGCAGCAAATAACATCCAAATAAACGATGCGACGGTTCCTAATTATTTTTACGAGATTGTTTTTGAAAAACTAGGAGGTTTAATCATGCCTATTATTGTTGAATATCACTTTGAAGACGGCACCAAAGAACGCTTACAATATCCCGCCCAGATTTGGAGAAAAAACGACAAAGAGGTTACAAAGGTATTCACTTCTTCAAAAAAGGTGATTTCCATTGTAATAGATCCAGACAAACAAACGGCAGATGTAAACGAGGCAAATAATAGCTGGCCTAGACAAAAAGAAAACAAATTTGAATCTTTTAAGAAAAGTAATATAAAAGGATAATCAATCCTTAAAAACTGTCCAGAAAACAAGTACTTATGAATTGCTTGTTTTTTGGACAGTTTTTTTATGTTCTTATTTTCGCTTAAATTGTGACCTACATTACAAAACAAGTAACCATTACTCATGACTACATTAAGATACTTACTATTATTACTGCTGCCTTTTTCTATATTTGCTCAAGAAAAAGCACACTACGACACTCATAAATTTAGACAGTTACTCCAAGAATTAGCCACTCCAAACAGTGAACATACCGCTTCTGGAGCTCCAGGACATGACTATAAGCAACAGCAGGTAGATTATGTAATGGAGATTGTTTTAAACGAAGCTGAAAATAAACTTACAGGCACAGAAACCATTACCTATCACAATAATTCCGATGACACACTGGATTATTTATGGGTTCAATTGGACCAAAACAAACGTTCCAAAAACTCAAAATCTCAGCTAAAATCAAATGGAGCCGCCCCTACTCTATTGAGTCCAAAAGATTTTACAAAACAATTTATAAATCCTTTTGATGGTGGGTTTAACATTATTTCTGTGTTAGATAGTGATCAAAACGAATTAAAGTATCAGATTAATTACACCATGATGCGCATAAATTTACCCCGCCCATTAAAATCTGGAGAAAGCTTTGTATTCTCCATCCAATGGTGGTATCAGATTAATAATTTTGTGGAATTTGGAGGTCGTTCTGGCTTTGAACATTTCCCAAAGGATGGAAATAATCTCTATATAATTGCACAATTTTTCCCGAGACTTGCCGTATACAACAATATTGAAGGTTGGCAAAATCAACAATTTTGGGGACGTAGTGAATGGGCTTTAGAATTTGGAAATTACCAAGTAAGCATCACCGTTCCTGCTGACCATATTTTGGACGGTACCGGAGTACTCACCAACAGAAAGGAAGTTTTCTCATCTAAACAGTTAAAACGTTATAAAAAGGCACAAAAAAGCTATACTACTCCGGTAATAATAACCACACAGGAGGAAGTCCTTAAAAAAGAAAAAATAGTCACTACCCAGACAAAAACATGGAAATTAAAAGCCACTAATGTCCGTGATTTTGCGTTTGCTAGTTCTCGTAAATTTATTTTTGACGCCATGGCAGTGGATATCAATGGAAAACGAGTGATGGCACATTCATTATATCCTAAAGAAGGAAACCCTCTTTGGGAGCAATATTCTACAAAATCAATTAAGGTAGCCTTGGAAACCTATTCCGATTACACCTTTGATTACCCTTACCACAAAGCCATTTCCATACATGCAAAAAACCAAGGTATGGAATACCCAATGATTTGCTGGAACAGAGGAAGACCCAATGAAGATGGTAGCTACAGCACACGAACAAAACAGAAGATGATTAGTGTAATTATCCACGAAGTAGGTCATAATTTTTTTCCAATGATTGTAAATTCAGACGAACGACAGTGGACATGGATGGATGAAGGACTGAACTCCTTTTTACAATACTTTGCAGAACAGAACTGGGAAAAAGGATACCCTGCTAAAAGAGGTCCTGCCTATAAAATAGTAGGATATATGCAAGGTGATCAATCAAAAATCGTCCCTATTATGAGTAAGGCTGATGACAGCTACCAATTCGGCTCAAATGCCTATGCTAAACCAGCAACAGCACTACATATATTAAGAAATCTAGTGATGGGTCCAGCACTTTTTGACCATGCTTTTAAAACCTATTCTAAGCGTTGGATGTTTAAGCACCCTACCCCTGCCGATTTTTTCAGAACCATGGAAGATGCTTCCGCAATGGATTTAGATTGGTTTTGGAGAGGCTGGTTTTACACCACCGATGTTGTAGATATAGGGATAGAATCTGTTACGAGTTATGCCTTTGTTATCGCAAAAAACAAAACTAATAATGCGATTCAAATCAACCGTAAGAAAATAAAATTCGGGGATGTAGTGGATGAAACCACCTTGGCTAGTAACTATAATTACGATCACAATCTTCCTACGAATACACTTGCCAATTATGCCTATGAGGTAGCTTTCACAAAACCCGGAGGTCTTATAATGCCAATAATTGTACAGTATATTTTTACTGATAATACGTCAGAACGTATTGTTTACCCTGCAGAAGTTTGGAGAAAGAACGAATTCAAATTTAAGAAAACCTATACATCACATAAGCCGTTAAAACAAATTGTGATAGATCCAGACCTAGAATCTGCTGATATTGACACCTCTAATAATTATTGGCCTGTACAAAAAACAACAAGATTTGAACGCTTTAAAAAAAAATAGTTAAAAACAACTAAAGAGCTTCCGTATAAACAACAGCTCTTTAGTTGCTATTAAGCTATTATAACTCGCCATATTTTTGAGTCTTTTTTAGATATAATTTATACATTTCTCTTGAGTTTAATTTAGCTAACATTTCATTTTTAAGAGCGGTGTTTTTTGATGCATGAGCACTGTAATATTTCACAAAGTAAAAGAGGCCCTGATTTTTTACAGCTACACTTTTAAAGGATTTATCTATTTTTTTTAAAACACTTTTAGGACTTCCCATATAGGATTTATTCAACATTTTCAATAAGTCTATTCGTTCATCAAGTACAAGGTTCCCTGAACCTTTATTGTATTTTTTCGCCTTTCTTAAATAATAATTACTTCTTCTTATAAATGCAACCTTTGCATCCTTTTTCAATAAAAATCCATAATCTTGATGTTTTTGAGCAACACGTACATTGGACCCTACATGGTCCTGCTTTTTAAATAAAACTAGGCTAACTCTATTAATTCCGGCTAGATTTACCGAGAAATTAGTGAGTAATTCACTGATCCTTTTCTTGTCCTTATACCCCGTTTCTTTATACAGTTGGTTTCCCCAACTATCCGTGACAATTATTGTAGGAATTGACTTCACTGAATATCTCCTAGATATTTCCTGATCAATGTCTATATCAATCTTCACAGGAATAAAATTTTTCATTAACTCCTTAATCTCGTCGGTACTCCAAACTTTTGAGTCCATCTTTTTACAGGGACCACACCAATGTGCCCAAAAATCAAGTAATATAGGCTTATTCATAGCCTGTGATAATACCTTTGCATCTTCCAATGACCTCATCCAAACAACTTCATCTGCCCTGCTATTAAACACCACTAGTATGAGTAAGCTTAAACTTACAATTAACTTCTTTTTCATATTTTATATTTTAATCTCCTAATAATCAGCAATACAAAAATCAGGATTTATGTCTCATAACAAGTACTTGCTATAAGACATAAATGTACACTAATTTTTTAACTACCTAAAAACCAGACGACATAAAAAAATAGGATCAACATTTATCAATGTCAATCCTATTCTATAAAATATAAGTTTTTAAAAAAACTCTAAAATTACTCTTTCGGTAATTTCTCCTTTAAAGTCTCCATTATATTGTAAACTGCAGGACAAATTTCAGTGTTTTTAATCGTCAGCTCTGCCAACTGGATAAATTTACGTCGGTTTGTATGAGGATATTCACTACAGGCCTTAGGTCTAACATCATAGATAAAACAACTATTATCACTATCTAAAAAAGTACATGGAGCTTCCTTTAGTACATAAAAGTCATCCTCATCTCTATCCAAATAGGTAGTAATAAATTTAGGCTCTTTCATTCTCAAATGCTTGGAAATACGAGCAATATCTCTCTCTGTAAAGATTGGACTACTGGTTTTACAACAGTTTGCACAATCCAAACAATTAGTTTTTGTAAATTCTTTATCGTGAATTTCACGAACTATAACATCTAAGTTTTTAGGTGTTCTCTTTTTTAATCGTTGAAAATATTTTTTATTCTCAACCAATTTCTCCTTGGACAATTCGCCTAATTCTTCTAATGTTGGTTTCATACGTGTATTTATAATTTGCAAAAATACTACAATTTAAGTTGATAGCAAACCGTTCTTATAAATGAGCATCGTTTAACAGCGCTACAAGTAGTAAAAAAACTTATAAAGTGACCAAGAGCCCAACTAAAATTGTAATCGTAAAACTAAGCAATGTTCCAATTAAAATGTATTCCGTTAATTTCCTGTCTTTCTTTTGCGTTAAATCTCCAAATCTAAAAATAGATTTTGCTGCTAATAAAAAACCGATGGCAGTAAACTGACCTATCACTATAAAAGTTAAGATAAGGATACGCTCTAGCATGCCGATCCATTTTCCTGCATTTTTTAAACTTGCATCTTTCTTTTCATCTATTTCTTGATGCCAATTCCGAGTCAATTGATACATTAAAATAGATACAGGTTGTAATATAAAAGCATAGCCCAATGCTAATTTCCAAAATTTAACAGATTTAAACAGGCCTAAAAGTAGGGTTTGAACAGCCTGAAACTGATGATAGAACACCAACCAAATAATTACAATACTGCATACATGAGCAATTTGATCGATGATAAACCAACGTGTAGATTTTTTTTGATACAACTTAGTAACATCAATTAGAAAGTGAATACACATTAAAAACAACGGGACAAATACCTGATTCCATTGCCCTATAAACACATAAACCAATACTCCATGTAGTAACACATGTAGGTATAAGAATTTCGACCTAATTTTATTCTTCTCTTTATCTTTTACCCATGTACTCGGTTGCAATAGAAAATCGCCTAAGACATGCGCTACGAGCATTTGCAATAAAATTATCGTTAATTCTGTCATTTATTGTGCTATTAATTGTGATATATAATTTAAACTCAGGCTTATTGCATCTATGTTAGCGGTATCCAATCGTTTATGTATGGCTGGCTGGGTTACATGAAGAATTGTTGCCAATTCCTGCTGGGTTTTCTTATGCAATAGAACATAATAGATTGCCTCTGCACTTAAATTAGACCACCTTAGCACGATGGTTTCCATTAATTTAGACAGCACTTCCATTTGATCATTTAGTGTCGTATCTAAACTACTCAACAAAAAGGTTGTTTGCTTTTTCTTTAACAAATCAAATCTAGTTCCTGATAAAACATGCACAGGACCATTTGATTCCACCACCGACTGTACAGATAACTCTCCTTCCCCTACTCCTATAGAAAACCTAACATCCCACAAATTTTTAATAGAAACTAGTTTCGTGCTTTTTAGATTAGTCCCCATTTTAGCACGAAGTCCAGCTCTAATAATTACAGCCACTAAACAAGCCATTTCAGGAGGATCCATTGCTATTTGAAAACTATCACCTCGGTATGTTTCGTAACTAATTTTTATAGGTAACTGTTCCGAAATATCATGAATAATAAAACTCAGCGAGCTAAATAAATCATTCATATCTGTAATGTTTTGTGAATCTATAACATCTGCAGTCAGTACCGCTTGTTTCATATTAATCTTTTTCTGTTCCTGCAATGTACATAATTTATAACCGTGAGAAGCTATAAATGTAAATTATAATGCTTCAAGGTTATAATACGTATTTATAACCTCTAGATATTATAATCAAACAAATGACTATTTCCTTTCACAACTATCGTTAAAGAACAGCATATATCCTATATGTTTTAGTATTTTCGTAATCCATAGATCTAAAAATCAGTATTTAAAAAGAAACAGCAATCAATGAAAAAACTACTTACCTTCGTCTTTTTATGTACGTTCCTATTAATAAAGGGGCAAACAAAAGAACAAGTACAACACTTGGATGCCTATTTCACAAAATCATTCCAAGAATGGAATATTCCAGGGATGGCCATTGCTATTGTAAGTGCTGATAGTATTTATTTAAGTAAGGGATATGGCCTTAGTAATCTTCAAACAAACAAAGCCGTAGATGAACATACCTTGTTTGCTGTTGCCTCCAATTCAAAAGCGTTTACTGCAAGTGCATTGGCACAACTTGTAGATGCCGGAAAATTAAAATGGGAAGATAAAGTCGTAAATTACCTCCCCTATTTTAAAATGTATGACAATTATGTAACGCAACATTTTACCATTGCAGATTTACTGTCACACAGAAGTGGACTTGCCACTTTTAGCGGAGACTTACTATGGTATGCGACCAGCAAAACTCCTAAAGAAATAATCCAAGCACAACAGTATTTACAACCCGTACATGATTTCAGAACCGACTTTGGCTATTCTAATATTTCTTATTTAGCGGCAGGTCAAATTATTGAAAAAATCTCTGGAAAATCGTGGAAAAGCTATATTCAAGAGGCATTTCTAAGTCCTTTAAACATGCATAGAACACTTACTTCTACGTTACAATTAACATCGAGTAACAACATTGCCACGCCCTATTTTACAGAAAACGGTAAAAACAACCAATTGAAATGGGTAAATTGGGACAATATTGCTCCCGCTGGCGCAATAATCTCTTCGGTACATGATTTTTCTAAATGGCTACAATTAAATTTAAAAGAAGGCACTATACACGGAAAAGAATATTTTTCTACGAAACAGTTTAATCAGATGACAACTCCACACATCAACTTTAGTGTTCGTAAAAACGCACATAAAAAACACTTTTCTAGTTACGGGATGGGCTGGAACTTAGAAGACTATGAAGGAGTGAAGGTAATCTCTCATGCTGGAGGTTATGATGGTATGATTTCAAAATCGTTTTTTATACCCGAAAAAGATTTGGCTGTGATTATAGTCACCAATAGTGTAAACTGGTTACCAGGAGCGCTTTCCAACAAAATTATGGATGTTTTAATTGGCGATAATATGGAGGATAAAGATTGGTCTGCGGACTACCTTGTAATAAAGAAAAGAAGAGACAAACAACAGTTAGAAAAAGAGAACAAGTTAGAATTACAACGAGGAAAATTAAGTAAAACCCACCTCAACTTAAAGGAATACACAGGAACTTATACAGATCAAATGTATGGGAATGTTACCGTGGAATTAAAAAAGGGAATTTTGAATTTCCAAATGGAAAAAACCTCCATTTTTCATGCAGACTTAAAGCACTGGAATCATCAGATTTTCACCTTTAGGTTTGACACCTCTTTATGTTCATTACCTCAAGGAAAACTATGGTTTGACCTAGACAAAGAGGGAAAAATCAATCAATTACATATAGACATAGAAAACCCGGATTTCGATTTTACCGAATTCACGTTTAGAAAGCAATAATTCACAATAAAATCTGTATTTTTGTCACTTAATTTTTTTAATAATTTACATGAGTATTCAAGCAAAATTAACCGACGCAGTAAAAGAGGCTTTTAAAGCCCAATATGATGTTCGTATTGAAAACGTAGAGTTTCAAGCGACCAGAAAAGAATTCGATGGAGATATTACCATTGTCGTATTTGCTTTTTTGCGCCATGTAAAAGGAAACCCTATTAAAATAGGAGAAGATTTAGGAACTTATTTGAAAGAAAACGTATCCGAAGTAACTGATTTTAATGTCGTAAAAGGATTTTTAAACTTAGTGATTTCTGAATCACATTATTTAGATACATTTAATACGATCAATGCCATTGCTAATTACGGGACGGTAACTCCGGATCCAGATCAAAAGGCAGACATGGTAGAATATTCTTCGCCAAACACAAACAAACCGTTGCATTTAGGACATATCCGTAATAACTTATTAGGATATTCTGTTGCGGAAATTATGGCAGCATCTGGAAAGAAAGTGTTTAAAACACAAATTATCAACGATCGTGGTATTCATATTTGTAAAAGTATGCTAGCTTGGAAATTATTTGGTAATGGTGAAACACCAGAAAGTACGGGATTAAAAGGAGACAAATTAGTAGGAAATTACTATGTAGCTTTTGACAAAGCATATAAAGCAGAAATCAAAGTATTGATGGAAGCTGGAAAAACAGAAGACGAAGCAAAAAAACAAGCACCTCTTTTATTAGAAGCACAAGCGATGCTGCTTAAATGGGAGGCAGGAGACGAAGAAGTGGTGACACTTTGGAAAACGATGAACCAATGGGTATATGATGGTTTTGAGGTTACTTATAAAGAATTAGGAGTAGATTTTGACAAGAACTATTACGAAAGCGAGACATATTTATTAGGAAAAGACATTGTAGCTGACGGATTAAAAAAGGGGATCTTTTTCAAAAAAGAAGACAACTCGGTTTGGATAGATTTAACCGCCGATGGTCTTGACGAAAAAATCGTTTTAAGAGGTGATGGTACTGCGGTATACATGACACAAGATATAGGAACTGCCATCGAGCGTTTTAAAGATTTTGATTTAAACGAACTTGTTTACACGGTAGGAAATGAACAAGATTATCACTTTAAAGTACTGTTCCTAATCCTTAAGAAATTAGGATTTGAATGGTCTGAAAACATGTATCATTTATCTTATGGAATGGTAGATTTACCTTCTGGAAAAATGAAATCTCGTGAAGGAACTGTTGTAGATGCGGATGACTTAATGATTGAGATGACTAATACAGCAAGAACCATCTCTCAAGACTTAGGAAAACTAGAAGGATATTCTGAAGAAGAAAAAGAAGCCTTGTATAAAGTTATTGGACTCGGTGCATTAAAATATTATATTTTAAAAGTGGATCCTAAACGTAGAATTATGTTTAACCCAGAAGAATCGGTAGATTTTAATGGTAACACGGGACCTTTTATTCAATATACTTATGCGCGTATACAGTCTATACTACGCAAAGCAACATTTGATTATACGGCCACCATTACGGGGATTAACTTACATGCAAAAGAAATTCATCTAATTAAGGAATTAGAACAATTCCCAGGAGTGATTCAAAATGCAGCTGCCAATCACAGTCCTGCATTGATCGCAAATTACACCTACGACCTTGTTAAAGCATACAATTCTTTTTACCAAACGGTGCCAATTTTAGGTTGTGAAAACCTTGAAGAAAAAATATTCAGAACCCAGTTATCTGCTAAAATTGCAGCGACTATAAAATCTGGTTTTAAATTATTAGGGATTGCCGTTCCAGAAAGAATGTAACCATAAAATAAACAATACTATTAATTATGAGGTTTTGAATTACATGTTCAAAACCTCATCTTTATTTATACATACAGCGACATTATGAATCACAAAAAAACAGCCATTCAAACTGCGTATTTTAGTATTATTGGAAACATGTGTTTGGCAATTATCAAAGGGATTGCGGGGGTTTTCGGAAACTCTTACGCTCTGATAGCTGATGCCATAGAGTCTACCACAGACATTTTCTCTTCACTATTGGTTTTATTTGGGTTAAAATACGCTTCAAGGCCTGCCGATAAAAAGCATCCTTACGGTCACGGAAAAATAGAACCTCTTGTCACTTTTTTAGTGGTTGGTTTTTTAATTACCTCAGCCATTATAATTGCATATGAAAGTATTCAAAATATTAAAACACCTCATAAAACACCTGAAGCATGGACGTTAATTGTCCTCGTTGCTATTATAGCTTGGAAAGAATACTCATACAGGGTTGTGATCAAAAAAAGCAGAGAAACAGGAAGCACCTCTCTTGCTGCAGATGCTTGGCATCACAGGAGTGACGCTATCACATCAGTCACTGCATTTGTCGGGATTACCATCGCTATAATCATGGGTAAAGGCTATGAGAGTGCAGATGATTGGGCTGCATTGTTAGCTTCTGCAATTATTTTATACAATAGTTATTTGATTTTTAAACCTGCACTGAGTGAAATTCTAGAGGAAGATACTCATAAAGATTTTATCGATAAAATAAGAGTTTCCTCTCTTAAAGTAGCGGGTATTGTAGGCACAGAAAAATGTTATATTAGGAAGGCTGGAATGATGTACCATGTAGACTTACATGCTATCGTAGACGCAAACATAACTGTAAAAGAAGGTCACACTATTTCACATAAACTAAAAGACGCATTAAAAGCTGAATTTGACACCATAGAAAACGTATTAATTCATATTGAACCAAACGCATAATTTCTAAAAAACAAAAAGACCATTAGAATAAATTCAATGGTCTTTTAATGAAAAAGAAAAAGCTACTGTATACTCTCTGGGTTTATTACCACAAACTCAGTTCTACGATTTAATTGATGTTGATCCTTGGAACATCTAACACCATTAGAACAATGATTTCTAAGCCTATTTTCTCCATAACCTTGTCCTGAAATACGCTCACTGGAAATCCCTTTTTGAACAATATATCGTACGGTTGCATTGGCTCTTCTTGTTGCCAATTTAATATTGTATGCATCGTTCCCTCTAGCATCAGTATGCGACCCGGAACTTACAATTAAATGAGGATAACGTTGCATTACAGCTACAACCTTATCTAATTCTACTGCTGCATCTGGTCTAATGCTAGCTTTATTAAAGTCAAAATAAATTGGATTTATATTTACAATCACCCTTTCTTGTCTATTGACAACTCCCTCTAGCGTTTTAATCCGCTCCTTTTTCAAAAATAAAATATTATTGTCGGAAATTGGTTTAAGCGCTACAATCCATTTTTCATCATTATCATAGCCTGCTTTTAAGCCCACAATTTTATATTTCATATCACATTCTACCTCAAATTTAAAAGATGCATCCTGCCCTACCAACTGAGTCTCTTGAGAAACACCATGAGCTGTATATAAAGTAACGGTACTCCCAGTTAACAACTCTTTTGATTCCGTTTCTTTTACAAGACCTTCTATATAACGTACACATTTCTCTCGGACAAAATAATAAATATCATCGTCTCCTTTTCCTCCTTCTCTGTTACTTGAAAAATAACCTGAGAATTCTTTCCCTTGATTTCTAATTACAAAAGCAAAATCATCGGCTAAACTGTTTATTTGCCCCCCTAGATTTACCGGCTTAGAAAAATTATTAGTTCCTATAGTACTTTGAAAAATATCTAAGTTCCCTATACTAGCATGCCCCTCGGAAGAAAAATATAGTTTGTCATCAATAACATATGGAAACATTTCCTTTCTATCCGTATTAATTATATTTCCTACGTTTTTAGGAGTTCCATATTCATTGCCCTCTAAAACAGTAACTACCCAAATATCCGTTCCTCCCAGAGAACCCGGCATATCCGATGTAAAATACAGTTGTGTTTCATCGGCATTTAAAGCGGGATGCCCCACAGAATATTCATCATTACTAAATGGCAATTCCAAGACTTCTCCCCAATTTCCATTTGCTAAAACAGAAGCTTTGTACATCTTAATATTGTTCCATCCAGTAGATGATTTTCTATACCGATGATTTAAATAATTATTACGACTAAAATAAACTGTTTTTCTATCCTTAGTAAAAATCAGATCTGACTCATGAAATTTAGTATTCAATCTTTTAGAAAACACTTTAACATTCCTAATCTCACCATCACTATCTACAGTTCCTTTGTAGATGTCCAAATAAGGTTGATTATTCCCTTTCCATACTCTTTTTCTTACTAGACCACTAGATCGTGAAGAAGAAAAAACGACAGAACTATCGTTCAAGAACGACACCCCATAATCGGAATTCTTAGAATTTGATGCTATATTTTTGATAACATAGCTTCGTTTTTGGGCGTTTACAATAGTACTTACGAATAGTACCGAAAAAAACACGCCTAACTTTAATATATTCATAGTCTAAAATTTTCAGGTTAGAAAAATCGAGGGCTTTTTAAATTCCTTCTGTTAAAATCATAAAGAAGCATTATTTCGTGTGAGCCACTGTTATAATCTCCTAAATTACTTAAGGTATAATCATACGCATACCCAATTCTAAAATCTTTATTCACATTAATTCCTAGCATAACACTTACAGAGTCATCCAAACGGTAAGAAACTCCAACTTCTAATTTATCATTAAACAATATGTTTAGAGATAAATCGATAGATAGCGGAGCACCTGCAACAGCTTTAACAAGCGTCGATGGTTTCAAATCTACACGCTCCGACATTTCAAATACATAGCCCAAAGTCATAAAATAATGCATTCTCTCAGATGCTTCTGTCGTAAAGCCCGTTGAAGCCATATTAAAATGCTTTGATTTCATCAGGTTTGGAACTGAAAGCCCTAGATAAAACCTATTGGTATAATAGAAAACTCCCGCCCCTATATTTGGATACAGATCATTTAGAGACGTATTTAAAAGAATATTATCATTTGGCTCTGATGGATTTAACATGTCTTTATTTAAATCATGAAAGGTAGCACCTGCTTTTATCCCAAAGGCTAAATTTGAATTCTCACTGGCTCTTATGGTATAAGAGAAGTCTGCAAATAAATTGGTTTCCTTCACAGGTCCAACCTGATCATAAACAGCTGTAAGCCCAAGTCCCACAGCACTTCCTAAAGGTGCGTGGATAGAAAAGGTACCCGTCTGAGGTGCTCCTTCAATCCCAACCCACTGGGTTCTCGCTAGCATATTTATAGTCAAAGTCTCACGTGCCCCCGCATAAGCAGGATTAATTATGTTCATGTTATACATATACTGAGTATACTGAGCATCTTGCTGAGAGAAAACACTCATTCCAAGTATTAAAAACACGGCCAAACAAACATACTTATTCATAATTTTAATTTTTTACTTTTGAATGAACCATCGTCAGCTCACTCCTCCTTTTTTTAAGACACATGTAATTTACTATCTATCTACTTTTCAAATACTCCTATAAAATACGCCATAATTAATTGCCGTAGACTCCTTCTTTTTATTATTGAATCTCATGCTAGCTATTGCATATCCATTCCTTAAACCTGACTTGTATTTTTATTATACGTACAGGAATTATCAACAACACTCCCCTCTTAAATAATTTACAAATTGAAATTCTGGGAGGACACAGGTATTCCAATAATTTTAAAAACAGCGTTTGTACAGGCAAAAAAAACAGCGATAGCTACACGTATTAATTCTTATATACAAATTTACCAATCTCCCCTAGTTCTCATCAGTATCATACAACTCTCAACCTACACATAAATCATTATTTTAAAGTCCCCATGAACCAAAATATTAATTACTATTACGTCGTATCATAATTCGTAACAGACCTTATAATTAAGTTATAGAATTGTCGTATCACTATAATATCAGCGTCACAAACCACATTATAATTACTCCCTAAAATTTGAATTGTAAAGATACCTCCCCCTCCTGTCTAACTTATTTCATTTAAGTTCCTTACTCTTTCATAAGATGACAGGTCTCTCCCCTAGCAGCTAAAGAAATCATTTTCATATTTCTTTAGCAACACTATAGTGAAACGTATTCATTACAATAGCTCCAATTTATAATAAACCTAACCCTTTTCTGGTCATTATAAATTCGGACTACTCATTTGAGAAAATGTAATTTTGGGGACTATACATAAAATTTCAAACCGTTTTCTATCCAGTCTAAAACGAATGTCAGTTTTAGTTACTATAAACGGCTCACTTTCATCACCTAACAGTGACCATAAAAGCATTTATTAACTCAAAGATACCATATGGCACGCAGTTAATTTCAAAAAAAAAGAATTATTTTAAACACAACAAAAGTAATGTCCTGATAAACAGCAGACTGTCTTTATTTTACTCTGCCCTGAGTTAAGGAAACTTTAGAATCTAAGAAACAAGCACTTACCCATAACTCCTCACCTCAGTAGTGATAAACGTTACTGTTTTTACAAAAAGAAAACTTAAGAAATCTTATTACACACAAACTAATAAAAATGCTTTCTCATTGAATATCCAATATCAAAAAGCTTAAAACAAAAAAAGCATCAACTTTTAAAGACCGAGTCTCAAAGTTGATGCTAAGATATGATACCACATTAAAAAACACTAACGCTTAACGTATAACGCTAATTACATCATGTTGTGTTATAATTTGGTGTTCACCATTTTTTAAGCAAACCAATACTGCTTTATTTTCTTTATTTATAAGTTCTGCTATTTTTTGAACAGGTGCGTCTTCTGCAACAATTGGGAATGCTGCATTCATCACTTCCTTAATCGGTTTATCTGCACAGTTTTTATCTTCAAAATACAAACGGAACAAATCGCTTTCATCTACAGACCCAACAAATCCAGAAATATCTGTCACAGGAATTTGAGAAATCCCGTAAGCACGCATTCTTTCGATGGCATGCCCTACTAATTCTTCTGTTTTAATGGTCACTAATTTAGCATCCAATCTATCTTTTACCAAGTCCTTTGCAGTCACAATATCGTCTTCTAAGAATCCACGCTCTCGCATCCATTCGTTATTAAACATTTTCCCAACATACCTACTTCCATGATCATGGAACAATACAACCACTACATCATCCTTCTTAAAATTGTCCTTTAACTGCAACAATCCTTTAATGGCAGACCCTGCAGAATTTCCAACAAAAATACCTTCCTCCAAAGATATTTTACGTGTGTAAACAGCGGCATCTTTATCCGTTACCTTCGTAAAACCATCAATCACCTCAAAATTCACATTTTTAGGTAATATATCTTCTCCAATTCCCTCTGTAATATAAGGATAGATCTCATTTTCGTCAAAAATTCCAGTTTCGTGGTATTTTTTAAACACAGATCCATACGTATCAATTCCCCATATTTTAATATTTGGGTTCTGTTCTTTTAAATACCTACCAACACCAGAAATAGTTCCTCCTGTTCCAACTCCACATAAAAAATGAGTGATTTTCCCAGCGGTTTGCTTCCAGATTTCAGGTCCTGTTTGTTCGTAATGCGCCAATGCATTCGAAGGATTGTCATATTGATTTACATACCAAGAATTAGGTGTTTCTTTTGCCAATCTTTTTGACACAGAATAATAAGAACGTGCATCCTCAGGTTCTACATTTGTAGGACAAACAATTACTTCTGCACCTACAGCACGTAGGATATCCATTTTTTCACGAGATTGCTTATCACTAATTACACAGATTAATTTGTAGCCTCTAATAATAGCTACCAATGCTAATCCCATTCCTGTATTTCCAGACGTCCCTTCTATAATAGTCCCTCCAGGCTGTAATAATCCAGCAGCCTCAGCATCATCTATCATTTTAACAGCCATTCTGTCCTTTGCAGAATTTCCTGGGTTAAAGGTTTCTACTTTTGCCAATACAAGCGCATCTACTTCTTTTGTTACTTCATTCAATCGTACTAAAGGGGTATTCCCAATAGTTTCCAGGATGTTTTTTGCGTATTCCACTGCGTTCTCTTTTTTTTAATTAATCAAATTTGATTGATTTTACCGGGTCTATTTTTGAAATGACCAAGGTAGGGACCACAAGCATTGTTAAACACAATACCAATGTTCCTATATTTAAAAGCACGATAAATAACCAATCAAAATAAACCGGCGCTTCTTTTACATAATAAGTATCTGGATCCAAGGTTACAACCCCAAAATAATATTGGATTGCTAACAATGATATTCCGATTAAATTTCCCCAAAATAATCCCTTTAAAATAATATAACCGGCATTGTACAAAAACATTTTTTGTAGACTTCCATTAGTACTCCCCAATGTTTTAAGAATGCCTATCATTTTGGCACGCTCTAAAATCAAGACTAATAATGCGGTTACCATATTAATTCCAGCGATCAATATCATGATGCCTATAATCATATATACATTCACGTCAAATAAACTAATCCACTCAAATATTTGAGGATATTTTTCCAAGAGACTCTTTGCATTTAATGTTGCCGGAGTTTCTATATAAATTTCATTTGTTTTTGCACGAATTTCATCAAAATCATCCACAAAAACTTCAAATCCTCCGACTTGATCTTTCTGCCACTTATTCATTTTAATGATCTGATTGATATCGCCCATCACGATGGAGTTATCAAAATCACTAAAACCAGAATTGTACAGCGCTACGATTTTAAAAACTCTAAAATTAGGACGCTTTGTGGGGTCGTTCTTAGGGAAATGAAAGTTCATAGTATCTCCAACTCCTACTTCTAAGCTATTTGCTAATTTGGTGGAAATTACAATTTCGTTCGATTTTGTCTCTCCATAGATTGGCAATTTACCTGCTTCCAAATAAGACTGCATAAAATCCCAATTATAATCCGAAGAGACTCCTTTAAAAACAATTCCTTCAAACGTGTCTTCTGTTAAAATAATCCCAGGTTTTGTAGCATACACCTGAATGTGAGCAATTCCAGACACAGCATCAAACGATGGATAAAAAGTTTGATCCGTACTAATCGGGTTTAAAGTGATGTCCGAATAGTTATCATCAAAGTTTGTAATCTGCACATGACCATTAAAACCAGCGAGTTTTTCTCTGATTTTCTGCTGCAATCCGAAGCCTGTAGACATGGAAATCATCATTACAATCATTCCCAAAGCGATGGCCACGATCGCAATTTTTATAATCGGAGAAGATAATGTACTTTTATGCTCTTTCCCAGCGATCATACGCTTGGCTAAAAATAATTCGTAATTCAATATATACTATGCTTAAAATTCGGTTCAAAAATACATATTTCATCTTAGTTTTTTTAAGTTTCCACGGTTTGATTTCATGTCAATCAAATAATATTAATAATTCGGAGGTTAAAACAGGAGAAAAAGCCATTCAAAAACCTGAAAAAGAGCCTTTAATTAAACCCGCTGCACAACAAACAGCTGACTATATTGCGTTGTTAAAAAACAAGAAGGTTGCGGTGGTAGCCAATCAAACTTCTGTTATTTTTAAAAGTGATCTAAACCTTAAAAACACCCACTTGGTAGATTCACTAATCGCCTTAAACATCCAAGTTGTAAAAGTTTTTGCTCCGGAGCATGGTTTTAGAGGGAAAGCAGATGCTGGTGAACATATTTCAGATCAAAAAGACAAAAAAACAGGACTCCCTATTTTTTCACTCTATGGTAAGAATAAAAAACCTTCAAAGCAGTTGCTAAACAACATCGATGTTGTTTTATTTGACATTCAAGATGTTGGTGTCCGCTTCTACACCTATATATCTACCTTACATTATGTAATGGAAGCCTGTGCAGAGAATGGAATTCCAGTAATCGTACTGGACAGACCTAATCCGAACAGGCATATTGTAGACGGCCCTATGTTAGAACCAGGACTTCGTTCTTTTGTAGGAATGCACCCAGTTCCGACGATCTATGGATTGACCATCGGGGAATACGCACTGATGATCAATGGCGAAAAATGGCTAAATAAAGGGATTCAATGTAACTTAACCGTCATTCCAGTGAAAAACTACAAGGATGCGAGTATGTATAATTTACCCATAAAACCATCTCCCAATTTACCCAATGCGCAATCCATAAACCTATACCCAAGCCTTTGCTTATTCGAAGGAACTGTTATCAGTTGTGGAAGAGGTACGGAACAACAATTCCAAATTTATGGAGGACCAGACTTGCCAAAAGCCAGCTTTTCATTCTCATTTACACCACAAGCTAACTTTGGTTCAAAACACCCCAAACACAAGTCGAAAATTTGTTACGGAGAGGATTTATCTCAACATCCGACCATGACAAAATTTGACTTAACATGGATTAAAAAAGCCTATGACAATAGTCCCGATAAATCACTTTTTTTTAATTCATTTTTCGACAAACTTGCAGGGAATCTACGCTTGAAAAAACAATTGACCCAAGGGATGTCAATCAAAGAAATAGAAGCGACATGGAAAGAGGACTTAGCCATCTTCAACAAGACAAGAAACAAATACACATTGTACACAAAATAATACTTAACACTCAGATAAACACTGAGATATGTCATGTTCTCACAGTTCATAATAGCGTAAATTTAAGAATCGTTTCACTTTAAATTTATTTCCTTATGAAAATTTATGATGACAAACACATTAAAAACATCGCCTTTGTAGGAGCCCATAAAAGCGGGAAAACTACCCTTGCAGAGACCATGTTATTCGAAGCTGGATTAGTCAATCGTCGTGGGAGTGTCGAAGGTAAAAACACTGTTTCCGACCATCACGACATCGAACACGAACGCGAAACATCGGTCTACGCAACCCCCCTTCATACCGAGTGGAGAAACTATAAGATAAACATCATCGACACTCCAGGACTGGATGATTACATAGGAGAAGTAGCAGCAACCATGCATGTAGCAGATTCAATTGTTACCATTATCAATGCACAACACGGAGTGGAAATAGGCACAGAACTTATTTGGGAATATGTTAACCGTTTTAGCAAACCAACACTGTTTGTCATCAATCAAATAGACCATCCAAAAGCCAATTTTGAAGACAGTTTAAAAAGCATTACTGCCCTTGTAGGGAATAATGCCGTACAAGTTCAATATCCTATAATGATGGATGGATCACAATGTATTATAGATGTCCTAAAAATGAAACTCTATAAATTTGGTCCAAAAGGCGGGAAACCTACAAAACACGCCATCCCTAAAAAAGAACTCGAAAAAGCAAAATACTTACAAAACGAATTGATAGAAAAAGCTGCAGAAAATGATGATGCGCTGTTGGAAAGATTTTTTGATAAAGGTACACTCACCGAAAATCAAATGCGAAAAGGAATAAAAAAAGGGATGCTAAATCATCAATTATTTCCTGTTTTTTGTATGTCTGCATTATTAGATATGGGAAGTGGACGCCTTATGGGATTTATAGACAATGTAGC
>NVRM01000118.1:5447-5714 GCA_002400885.1 Flavobacteriaceae bacterium | reverse complement strand
GGGAACGATTTAATCTGCCCCATGATAGCAAGCACCGATTATTTTAAAATAGATGGTTCCTATGGCTATAAATGGCCCAAGGCACAAGAAGCATGGGATRYCYTATTTCCAACCGTAAAAAAAACAGAAGAGCACCGAGGCTTGGACGATGCAATTATGGAAGCTAAAATTATTTTTGAGTTAACGAAACGCGGGGTRCTTGTGTTTTAASTGGAGAAGARGGTMTTATACCAATTACACTTCCCAAAGACCGATAGATTTTTTTTT
>NVRM01000118.1:0-5442 GCA_002400885.1 Flavobacteriaceae bacterium | reverse complement strand
TYWRMWTWKARKTRKAKKTRYWTWWAYYWARAKCAWGWKCSTKTKMMKTWGMARWMRMMRRMRMMGKASYARWASYWARRGYTWRRSRMTAACGATAGTCTAGATAGTTRTGACATCAAAATAGCAGGATGAACTCYGTACTTTTAGAATTCTAWTGTTGTTATTTASGATACTGCCGCGTTAGGGATAGGAGCGGTTACCCTGCAGTTTTTATAGAGTGCCTGCTTTTTNWGCAGGYRCTCTATAAAARCGAAGCGTATGAGCGTATAGCCCGACCCYCTTGGGAAACGCCCAAMATAGATTGAYTAAAAYTTAGGTATAGCCTAYAAATTTKTGATTGRTTYYAAAGAACAATTAAAAGCCGCAGTACACTATATAAAAGAATACGTGTACTGYGGCTTTAAAATAATTMTAATGAGTTATATACGGTTRTAAACCATGGTTGAGGTAGCTCTACTTACTTTCCAATACAGAAATTAGCAAACAAATTCCCCAAAATATCTTTATCCACATCAAAYTCCCCTGTAATCGCACCTAAATGTCTCARRCATTCTCGGATRTCAATAGCAAACAAGTCGCTCGGTAAACCGTCCTCGACACCTGTTTGTACGGAAAGGATGCTTTCAAAGGCATTGTTCAGCGCTTCGTAATGGCGGCTATTGGTAACAATGGTTTCGTTGGAGCTCAGTTTTCCAGTATTTACAAGGCTTGTTAAATGCAGGACGAGTTCGTGGATACCTAGGTTGTTTTTAGCAGAAATAGGGAGGAGGCCTTCAATTTTTTCTTGGAGTATTTCCAATTGTCCATCGGTCAGCACATCTATTTTGTTAAGCACAATCAGCATGCGTTTCTGCGGGTACATTTCTTTGATAATAGCCAGTTCTTCCAAAACCTGTTGGCTTAATTCTTGGGCAGCATCTAGGCGGTCATTTCCTACTTTGGAACCGTCTATGATGTATAAGACCAACTGTGAAGATTCAATTTTCTCATGCGTTTTTTGAATCCCAATACGTTCGATCACATCGGTAGTTTCACGGATTCCTGCGGTGTCAATAAATCGGTAAGTAACACCATCTAGTGCGATTTCGTCTTCAATGGCATCTCTAGTGGTCCCAGCGATATCGCTTACAATGGCTTTGTCTTCGTTTAACAAGGCGTTGAGCAAGGTAGATTTCCCTACATTTGGTTCTCCTACAATGGCCACAGGGATTCCGTTTTTAAGGACGTTTCCTAGGGCGAAAGAGTCAATCAATCGTTTTAATACTATGATTATTTTTGAGACCAAGTTTTTAAACTGTTCTCTGTCTGCAAAAGCAACATCTTCTTCGGAAAAGTCGAGTTCTAGTTCTATCAAAGAAGCAAAGTTTAATAACTGAGCACGTAAGTCTTTGATTTCGCTGCTAAATCCTCCACGCATTTGCTGTAAAGCTACTTGGTGAGAGGCGGCAGAGTTGGAGGCGATTAAATCGGCCACAGCTTCTGCTTGTGAAAGGTCCATTTTTCCATTTAAGAAGGCACGTAAAGTGAATTCTCCTGGTTCCGCATGACGGATTTTATTGCGTAAAAATAATTGTACTATTTCTTGCTGAATGTATACAGAGCCATGGCAGTTGATCTCCACCACATTTTCTCCTGTATAGGAATTGGGGTTTTTAAAGATACTGACCAGTACTTCATCTACCGTCCGTTTTCCGTCCATTAAATTTCCTAAATGCATGGTGTGGGATTTGACTTTAGTCAAATCTTTGTTGCCAAATTTAGAGTTGAAACAATTATTTACAATGCTAATGGCGTCAGGACCCGAAACTCGGATGACAGCAATAGCGCCAACACCTGAAGCGGTGGCTAAAGCAATGATAGTATCGTTAGGAAGTGTAGTCATACTGCAAAAATAGTGAATCCTTTTGAATTTAAACCAGCGGAGCAGACATATCTAAAAAGCAGCGTTTGTTTCCCCTTTTTTACTTAGATAGCACTTTTAATAAAGTCTTCATATTCAAGATAAAACAATTCGAATTGATGCATTTGTTCGTTAAAGAACGTAAAGGCATCACGCCATGTGTTTTTGTTGTAAATATTAAATCTACTAGGATGTTGGGAATAAATTCTGAAAATACGTTTCCCTGTTTCCAACTCATAATTAGGGTCGAAAATTATTTCTGGGAGGTATTCATTGGTTAAAATATTTTTTAAAGCTTCAATTTGAATGAATAAGAGCTCATTTTTTATCGCATCATTCGATTCAATATCCAAAACAATCATCGCGATTTTATGATCCGCAGCAAACTTAAAACTAAAGCCTTTGATTTTGGTGCGATACAACAACCATTTTCTAGGAAATGACTTTCCAAAACTGGTCCAAAATTCGGTTCTTAATTTGGCTGCTTCTTCTTTATTGAACATTTTTATTGGTTGCTTGTTGCTAGTTGTGTGTTACTGGTAACTTGTAGAAGATTTCATTGATACCTTCTAAATCTTACCTCTTGCAAAAGTACAGAATAAGTAGTCACTTAGAAAAGTTTTTAATGTGATTTATTAAACAGTTCAAAATTAAATTCAGCCCATGAATCACCCACAAAACTGTCCTAATTCCTGTTTCAAACCGTCCTGTGTCTAGTTTCAAACAGTCCTATGTCCATTTTCAAGCGTCCCCACAACATTGCTAATTCCCCCTTCGGGGGCTAGGGGGATTAACCAGTTACGATTCATGTGAGTTTCGTTACGCACTTGTTTAACACTGGATCCCCGCCTTCGCGAGGATGACGGATACGTGTTCCCACAACATTGCTCATTCCCCCTTCGGGGGCTAGGGGGATTTACCCATGTACAGTAGGGCTTGTTCCACGTTGTTTCATGAATTCACCTTCGTATTTAAGCAATCCTTCCCATTTTTCGTCTACTATTTTTCGGTCTTGGTACTGTCTTGCAAAGGCTAAAAATGTGGTGTAATGTCCAGCTTCTGAAATCATAAGTTGGTTGTAAAACTTGGCAAGTTCTTGGTCTTCCATGTTTTCGGAAAACACTTTAAAGCGTTCGCAGCTACGTGCTTCTATTAAGGCCGCTATAAGGAGGCGTTGAATCAAACTTTCGTCTCTGTCCTTGGTTTTAGTAAAGTATTTTTGGAGGTGTGCGGCATAATCATTTTTAGAAGCGCGACCTAGGGTCATTCCACGTTTTACCATCAGGTCATGTACCATTTTAAAATGCTCTAGCTCTTCGATAGAGATGAGGGCCATTTCTTTTACTAATTCCGTTTGTTCGGAATAATTCATGATGATGGAAATGGCATTGGAAGCAGCTTTTTGCTCCGCATAGGCGTGATCCGTTAATATTTCTCGTAAATCATTCTTGGCTATTTCCGCCCAAGAAGTAGCGGTTTCAAATTTTAATCCTAACATTATGAGTCAAACTTTATTTTAATTTCTTCTAAACTATCTTCCGATCCTACCATGGTCATGATATCACCCAATCTCAAGCGTGTATATCCATGTGAGATAATCATTTGTCCTTTTCGTTTTACTGATAAAACAATGATATCAGAAGGCAAACGCAAATCACGAAGGTGTAATCCGTGGATGTCGTTATTTCTAATTTCTATATCTAATGTATCTTGTCCTTCATCCATTCCTAAAAGGAGTGAGGTCGCATTTGGAGAGCGGACAAAATGATCCATTAGGCTTACCATAGCGGTGGCAGGTTCTATAATTAACACGCCTAATTTATGGAATTTTTCAAAATTTTCACGTTCATTTAGTCGTACGATGATGTCTTTTGTACCGACGTATTCATATAACAATTCCGCGATTTTATAATTTTCGGCATCAGAAAACATCAATACAATGGATTCTACCTTTTTAAGTTGTAATTCTTTAAAAACCTTGATGGAAATTTCATCAACCTGGATAATGTCGTGGCTACTATCTGCAGGTTTCATTCCTTTTAAACAGACAATCCTAGTGGCCCATTTATGTTTTTCTAATTGAGCAGCTAAAGCGATGGATTGATTTTCTATTCCAAAGATTACGGCATCTCGTGTACCATCAAATTCTGGTGTTTTTGCACGTAAATGTGTTTCCTTAACAACATTTAATGCATATTTAAACAGCGGAGGCCCTACGAGTTGATTGATAACTATAATCGCAATTACGATGGTTTCAAATTCATGTCCCCATTCCGGGAACTCTTTTGCTACGATGGTTGCTAAACCTAAAGCAACTCCTGCTTGGGTTAAAAAAGGCATCCATGCAATGGCGATATATTTCTTATCATCCTTGGCTGCAAGGACTCCGAAAGCTCCACCTAGCATCATTGTAAATAGTCGTAAGAAAAATAAGGCAATGGCAATTCCATAGACGCTCATTAATACTTGAAGTGATAGTGAGGCTCCTGTTAAAGTAAAAAAGACAATGAAAATTAAGGGACCTATTTCATGTAACAGTTTAGAGAACTCTATGCGGTGCTTACTGTAGTTGGTAAGCATAAAACTAGCGATAATACAAATTAACAAGGGCTCTATTAAAAAGGCATGTTCAAAAATAAATGCAGACTCTATTTTTACAAAATGAGCAAATAAATAGACACTATATCCTATTAAGATTACGAGGAGTCCTTGGAGGTGTTTGTGCATGCTAAAAGCAAACGGAATGATTAATATTTTACCTACAATAACTCCTAGGGCAAAAGAAGCGGCTATTTCTAAGAGTAAAATAACTAAGAAAAAGAAGCCTATTTCCTCTCCATTTATAAATGCTTTTGCAATGGAAAAACAAATTGCAAATAATATAATTACCAATACATCCTTTACCACGGTTACGCCCATGACTGTTTTTGTAAACGGACCATTTGCGCGCATTTCGTTGATAACAGCAATAGCAGAAGAAGGTGAACGCGCCACAAAAATAGTTGCGAATAATATGGAAACTGCAATCTTTGAAAGAGAATTCATTTCTTTCATAAATGGAATGTAGCCTGCAATAAAAAAGATGACCACAGCACTCAGAACAAATGTGATGACTAGTTGTCCTATCGTCATCCATTTGATGCTGTTTAGACGGCTTCTTAAATCATTTAAGAACAATTCTGAGCCAGCGGAAAAAGCAATGATAGACAGGGCAATTTCATTTAAGAAATTTAAATCTTCAATGGCTTTAGGAGTGATGAAATTTAAAACAGAAGACCCCGCGATAATCCCCGTGATGATAAGTCCGGTGATGATGGGGAAATTTATTTTCTGTAATACTTTAGCAATTTGGTTGGAGGCAATGGCGATTAGTGCAAAGCCAACTAGAAATATGATGAGTTGATGGATGTCCAAGTTGATTGTTTTAGTTTAAAGGCTAATATATAAAATATAAAGAGGTTTGTCTAAATCTGCACTAAGAAAGATGTTCGTTTTTGTAATAATTGCTAAGAAAAGACTCGGTTTGTTGTTGTTCTGGATGC
>NVRM01000117.1 GCA_002400885.1 Flavobacteriaceae bacterium | reverse complement strand
TTAGTAATAATGCTGGAAGTGTAGGGGATGCTATTTTTACGATAACGCCTACCAGTGCAATTCCAATTAACTCTATAGAATATGACGCACGTACATGGGAACTAAGTAATGGAACTGACCAATTTAAACTACAAGGGTATAATGGAAGTGCTTGGGTAGATTTATCTTCAGATATGTCTATAACGGCAACTTCAGGTGTGCAGACTATTTCAAATACAATTGATACGGTAACAGCCTTTGAGAAATATCAAATAGTAATTACAGAAGGAAGTAACTATTACGGGGGAATATACGAAATTAGACTAAATGCAAGTAGCTCTTTTAATCCAGCAGCAACCTGTATAGAAGATATAGATGGTGACGGAATTCCAAATCATTTAGATTTAGATTCAGACGGAGACGGTTGTCCAGATAGTATGGAAGCAGGAGTAAACAATGCTACAGGTGCCATTATGCAAGAAGGAACTTTACCAGATGGAGTTTCTGCAACAAATACCACATTTACAAACGGACAAATAGCATCCTTAGGTAACGACTATGGATCAAACGGATTGTCTTCTTATATAGAAAATGATGATACCGACAGTGCAACTACAAGTTATACCTCTACTTATAACGCATATGCATTAGATATTGATTTAAATTTATGTACTGATACAGACGGAGATGGAGTTCCTGATCTAGTGGATATCGACGATGATAATGATGGGATATTGGATATAGAAGAAAGTACAACATGTGCTGGCGATGGTTTGATAATCCCACTTTCAGGTACAATGTCCTCTACATGGGCGACAGCAAATGCTAATTTAACCATTGATGGATCTGGACTAACAGGAACTGGCTTAACAGCATTACATACAGGTGACAACGGAACAACTAATGCAATGTGGTTACAACCCAATACTACTGGTTGGATTAGTTATGTGATGCCCGCCGGTACAAACATGAATAAAATTGCCCTATGGACTCCAGGTATAGCCTATGATACTTTCGATTCATCTATCCGTGAATTTACAATAGAAGTAACACATAGTAAAGGGGTTTTAACTACAAGTTCTTTTATTACAGAAAAACCGACGGCTGTGGGGACTCCAAATAATGCTCAAATATTCGATTTAGGAGCGGACTTGTTTGGAATTTCAAATATTAAGATAAATGTACTCAATGGATGGTACGGACTATCCCTTACAAATTATATCAATAGTGACGACGCGAGTGTATCGTCTACATATAACATGTCATTGGGCGAATTTAGAGGGATTTGTGTACCCATGGATATAGATACCGACAACGACGGAATACCAAATCATTTAGATTTAGATTCAGACGGAGACGGTTGTCCAGATAGTATGGAAGCAGGTATTTTACCAGAACATTTACAAGAAGCGACATTGCCAGATGGGGCTTCTGCTTCAGTGACAACGTTTGCAAACGGCCAAGTATTAAGCGGAGTAACTAACGTCTTAGACTATGGTTCAAACGGGTATTCTGCCTTATTAGAAGGAGGAGATGATACTTCTGCTGCTACAACGGATTTAACAAAATTCGAAAACAATGTAAATAATTATGAATCACAAGCTTTAAATAACATTGTTATTTCAATAGAAACTGTTATTGAAGATACCACAGTAGATATTGGAGAGAATGTAACCTTTACAGCAACTGCGTCAGCTACAAAAATAACTGATTTTTCAGTAGACCCTGTTGTTCCTGTAGATGCTACGTCAGATTTACTGTATCAATGGCAAGTGAGTACGGGTGCAGGAGTGCCTTTTGTAGATATTCCTTTAGCTACGACTACAAGTTATACTTTGTCAAACATTCAGTTTGCATTGGATCAGCATCGTTATAAATTGGTTGTTTCTTCTCCAGCTTCTGGTTGTGTGTCTGAAACAACGGCCTTGCTAAGGGTGAATCCTTGTGAATTAACAAATACACTATCAGCTGTCGCGACAAGTCCTACCACCTGTAGCCCTGCTACTGACGGAATCATAACAATTAGTAATGGAGGAATAAAAGTAACGACACTTTACGAAGTGAGCTATGTAAAAGGAAGCGGTACTCCAGTGGTAGCAGAGATCACTTCGGATGCTTCTGGAAGTATTGTTATTACTGGCCTGAGCCCTGATACATATACTAGTATTATTGTAACATCAAAGGTAATTAGCACCTGTACTATCACTATTTCTGGAACCACTACTATTAGTGAAAAAGTAAATACACTGGTATTGGCCATGTCTGCTACGGATGAAACATTGGTAAATGGGAATGATGGTAGTGTAAAAGCAACACCATCGGGAGGTACACCTATTTATTCCTATGTTTGGGATTTGGTTGTTTCAGAAGATGGATTGACAGCTCCAGCCTTGAGTATTGGAACAACAGCTATTTTAAGTGCTAGGATTCCTGGAACTTACAAGGTTACGGTTACCGATGTTGCAGGTTGTGTAAGTACGCAGCAAGTAATTGTAAACCCTTACAATTGTAATACAGCAGTGGTCATTAATTCTTTAACACCTAAAAGTGTAGATTGTAAAGGGAACAGTACAGGTAGTGCTGTGGCAGTAGTAACAGCTACTAATTTGCCATTAATTTACGCTTGGACTAATTCATCAGGACTTGCTATAGGTACAAATTTAGCAACATTGTCGAATGTGTCAAATGGAGTGTATACTTTAAAAGTAACGGATAGTAAAGGTTGTTTCTCTGAACAGGATGTATCCATTTTGGAACCTGTTGAAACGTTATCCGTTATTGCAAGCACAACTACCCATCAAGGAACAGTAAGTGGATTACAAGGAGAAATTAAAGCCATTTCTTCTGGAGGAACAGGAACTTATACATACTCTTGGAATACGGTACCAGTACAAACAACTGCTATTGCAACAGGTGTTGCGCCAGGAGAATATACCGTTACAATAACAGATAAAAATAATTGTACCACTACAGCTGTTACTACTGTAAATAGTTTGACTTGTAGTGTTTTAGTAGCGCAGGATCTTGTGACTAATATAAAGTGTAATGGGGCAAGTACTGGTGCTATTACAATTACAGTAACTAACGGGACAGCTCCGTTTGATTATTTATGGAGTTCCACGGATGGGACGGGATTAGTTACTGCTGATAAGGATCAATCAGGATTAACAGATGGTACATATAAAGTGACTGTAACTGATAATTTGGGTTGTATTACATCTACAAGTGTTACTGTAACAGAACCCTCTGCCTTGGATGTTGGGCTGTCTCAAAACCCAGTAGCATGTAAATCTGACTCTACAGGTTCTATTAATTTAACAGCGTCTGGAGGTGTAGGTCCTTATTCTTTTGCTTGGACAACGAGTGATGGAAGTGGATTAAATGTAACGGCAGAGGATCAATCGGGATTAACTGCAGGAACTTATAATGTAATTGTTACGGATAAGAATGATTGTGAATTTAGAACGTCTAAAATTGTAACCGAACCAACGGATGTATTGTCCTTAATTATGTCAGCTTCTGATGAAACTACAGTAGATGCCAATGACGGTACACTTTCAGTGATTCCTTCTGGAGGAACGGTAGGAAGTATTGTTGATTACACCTATGTATGGTCACAAGTTTCACCATTTGTTGTTGCTAGTTCTTATTCTATTCAGTCACCGATAAATGTATCTCCAGGAACGTACGAAGTACTGATTACAGATTTAAATGGATGTACAGTTTTAGATAAAGTAACAGTGCTACCTGCACTTGACTGTACGACTGCTGAAGTATTTGATTGGTCTTCTAATACATGGACTCCAGGAAGTATTTCCAATACATATACCCAGATGGGAGTAGATCTTAAATTTAATATTATTCCGCCTGTAGGTGGATTCGTCTCGGAGGTGCCAGGTGTAGGGATATTATATCAAGGGAATGAACCAGTACCAGATGACCAACTAGTATTAACAGCCCTAGCAAGTGATTTAGATGGAGATGTTATCACTTCAGAAATTAACTTGGGAGAAGTTGGTATAGGAGTAGAAAATTTGAGCTTTTCTTTATTTGATATTGATGGAGGATTCAATGGATCTACTATAAAATATGGTGAACAAGTAGTAGTGGTAGGATTCTTTGAAGGAGTTCCAGTAATGCCAATTCTATCAGGATCAGTATATCATACTATTTCTGGAAATCTTGTGATATCGGATGCTGTTGAGGTTGCTACGGTTGGTTCAGATGCTTTGAATGGAGTTGTAGGAGTCTATTTTGATGCTCCAGTGGATGCAGTTAAAGTAATCTTTAGCCTTGCTCCAGGTGCGACCTATGGCCCTAGCTCCCAACCAGGAATGTCTTTGTATAACCTTTCCTATTGTCAACCTCTATGTCAATTACCTGTTTTAACAGCAGGGCCTGTTACATGTGTAGGTGACGGAAATTATACCTTTGATATTATAAGTGATGTTGTTTCTACAACAACTGATATCGTGTTATCTAATGGTACATTGGTTGGGAATACTGTAACAGCCACTCTTGGAACGAATGTTGTGATCACAGCGACCAATCCACTAAATTGTGCTACAATAATTGAAGTAACAGGCTTGGCAACATGTCCAACGGATTGTAAACTACCACAGTTAGTGGTAGGGCAAGCAATTTGTGATGGCATTAATGCCACTACTTATAGCGTAAGTTATGGAGAAACCACCGGCGCAATGATCACTGCAGAAAACAGCGAAGGAGTCGCCATTGGAACAGTGAATACCAATGGAACAATTACAGGAATTCCATTGGCTAATAAATTGACAATTACCGCGAAAAACGGAGATGATTGTGTGGTGACGATGGAGGTTGCCAATCCAGAAGACTGTTCAGATCCATGTGAAAACCCATTAATTTCTATGGGAGGCACTAGTTGTGCAACTGACGGATCGGAAACCTATGACATTAGTTTCATAGCGGTGCCAGAAGCATACATTGAAATTACAGATACTGCAGATGCTACCATTGCAACAGCTGTCGTAGGAACCACCAGCATCACAGGAATACCAAACGGAACGAATGTGAAAATAATTGTGAGTTCTGAAGGATGTGAAGACAGTATTCAAACGATCACTGCCCCAACAAACTGTCCACCATGTATATTACCAAGCTTAAGTGCAGGGGCTATTACTTGTGATGGAGGAACGGATTATACCTTTGAAATATTAAGCGATGTTACTACGATGGCTACTGATATTAGTGTAGTCGGAGGAACATTAGTTGGAAATACAATTACAGCAATTTTAGGAACTGATGTAAGCATTACGGCTACTTCAGCTACTGGTTGTACTACGGTATTGGATGTAATAGCCATTACAACTTGTCCAACGGATTGTAAATTACCAGAATTAATAGTAGGACAAGCATTATGTGAAGGCATCAATGCCGCTACTTATAGTGTTGGATATTCGGAAGCGAGTGGTGCTACTATTACAGCATCAAGCGGAACAGTGAATACGAATGGTACTATTACAGGTATCTCAACACCAACCGTAACAATTACTGCAACCAACGGAACTTGTATTACGATACTAAAAGTTACTGCACCCGTTAGTTGTGCAGATCCATGTGAACAACCAAAAATGAGTGTTGGAGGAGCTGTTTGTAATGGAGATACGTACAGTGTACATTATCAAATTATTCCAGGAGCAACAATAGCAGTTTCTAGTGGAACGATTGTAGGAAATGCTGTAACAGGAATTAGCAACGGAACGGATGTTACTTTAACAGTGAGCTATGCAGGATGTGAAGACAGTATTCAAACGATCACTGCCCCAACAAACTGTCCACCATGTATATTACCAAGCTTAAGTGCAGGGGCTATTACTTGTGATGGAGG
>NVRM01000116.1 GCA_002400885.1 Flavobacteriaceae bacterium | reverse complement strand
GTCAATTCCTTATCTACATTTGCTGATGTAGCAACTCCATTCAAAGTCAAACTTGTTGTGGTACAAGTCAACTCTGCAGTAGCTCCTGCTTCCGCTGTTGGCTGTACAATATCCTCCGTAATAATTACGGTGTCAGAAATAGAACATCCATTGTTTGTATCGGTTACTGTTAATGTATACGTTCCTTTTTTATCGATACCTGGTATTAAAGTTGTTGCTCCTGAAACGATATTTCCGTCTGAAGTAGCCCAAGCGTACGTCAATTCCTTATCTACATTTGCTGATGTAGCAACTCCATTCAAAATCAAACTTGTTGTTGTACAAGTTAGTTCTGCAGTAGCTCCTGCTTCCGCTGTTGGCTGTACAATATCCTCCGTAATAATTACGGTGTCAGAAATAGAACATCCATTGTCTGTATCGGTTACCGTGAATGTATACGTTCCTTTTTCGTCTACATTTGGAGTCAATGTTGTTGCTCCTGAAACAATGTTTCCGCCTGAAGTGGTCCAAGCATATGTCAGCACTTTATCAGTATTTTCTGATGTAGCAACTCCATTCAAGGTCAAACTAGTTGTAGTACAAGTCAACTCTGCAGTGGCGCCTGCTTCCGCTGTTGGCTGTACAATATCTTCCGTAATAATTACCGTATCTGAAATAGAACACCCATTGTCTGTATCGGTTACTGTTAATGTATACGTTCCTTTTTTATCGACATTTGGTGTTAAAGTTGTTGCTCCTGAAACGATATTTCCGTCTGAAGTGGTCCAAGCGTACGTCAATACCTTATCTACATTTGCTGATGTAGCAACTCCGTTCAATGTCAAACTTGTTGTGCTACAGCTCAATTCTGCAGTGGCGCCTGCTTCCGCTGTTGGCTGAACTATATCCTCCGTGATAATTACCGAATCTGAAATAGAACATCCATTGTCTGTATCGGTTACCGTTAATTTGTAGGTTCCTTTTTTGTCGATACTCGGTGTCAATGTTGACGCTCCTGAAACAATGTTTCCATCTGAGGTAATCCAAGCATAAGTCAATACCTTATTATCATTTGTAGAACTTGCCTCACCGTTTAAGGTCAAACTTGTTGTAGTACAAGTCAGTTCTGCAGTGGCACCTGCTTCCGCTGTTGGCTGTACAATATCTTCCGTAATAATTACCGTATCAGAAATAGAACATCCATTGTCTGTATCGGTTACCGTGAATGTATACGTTCCTTTTTGATCAATGCTTGGCGTCAATGTTGTTGCTCCTGAAACGATATTTCCATCTGAAGTAGCCCAAGCGTAAGTCAACACCTTATCAACATTTGCTGATGTAGCAACTCCATTCAATGTCAAACTTGTTGTAGTACAAGTCAGTTCTGCAGTAGCACCTGCTTCCGCTGTTGGCTGTACAATATCCTCCGTAATAATTACTGTATCAGAAATAGAACATCCATTGTCTGTATCGGTTACGGTTAATGTATAGGTTCCTTTTTTGTCGATACCTGGTGTTAAAGTTGTTGCTCCTGAAATGATATTTCCATCTGAAGTGGTCCAAGCGTAGGTCAATACCTTATCAACATTTGTAGAACTTGTAGTTCCGGATAATAAAATTCCTGGAATATCACAGGTCAATTCATTCGTCACTCCAGCATCTACCGTCAAAACAGGCATATCAATAACAACTTCAAATCTAGAAATCCCCTCACATGAATCTTTTTTACTAGCTATAAAATAAGATTTTCCATGAACTAATACATCAGTCGAATTTGCTAATACACCTCCGGTGATCGCATCATATATATCGAAAGTAGTTCCTGTAATAGGATTTAATCGATTTAAAAGATCATTAACCGTTGGCATGTCATCTTTACAGAATTTACTCCCTTTTACGGGATCAATCAAACTTGTAATTACAGGATTTTTTAGGTTTACTTCTGCTTCCTGAGCAAGGAGTCCTTCACAGCCTTTATCATCCAAACTATAAGCAAAATAAGAGGCTCCATCTAACAATATAGTTCCGGCGAGAACAGCTGTATCTTTTGTAGCATCCGTATACCAATTCACCTCCATGGTTACTTCTAATTGATTTTCTAAATCTTCGATAGTAGGAGTATCTATTGCACAAAACTCTCCGAAAACCGCTGTTCCTTTCACAGAAGGCGCAGGTGGATTGAGTAAAGAAATTTTGATTGATAAACTTGTTGTTGTTGTACAATCATTTGGTAGTGCTTCGAATACATAATAAACCTGACTAGAAAGATTAGTATCTGAATCTAAAGCAGTTCCAGTATTATCATTTAATGTAAACACCCTTAATTCACCTCCGTTACCTGTAGATATATAATTAGATAAATCTGACACTAAAGGTTGATCTACAGCACATAAATCAACAGGGGTTACTGCCAATTCAGGAGTTTCCCCGTTCACTAAAGTCACAGAAACCTCTAACCTATCCACACTTAAACAGCCATTAGCATCTTCTTGACCCGCATAATAAGTCGTCATTGTTGATGAATTAGCATTAGAAGGAATTTCAATAGTTCCTTCTATTGGTAATCCGCCTGTAATATTTGAATAAATGTGTACTACATTTGTTGGTTCCGAGGCTATAATATTCCCTTTTAAATCTTCAATAGTTGGGGTTACATTACCCAAACAAAATATCCCTCCTCCTAATTTCAATAACGGTTTCTCTACGGTAGTTAATGAAACCTCAACAGGTAGTCGCACTGTACTTTCACAATTTGTATTTTCTGCAACTCCATATAATTTCATTCCATTAATTAATGAATCAGACGCAGTATATTCAGTAGTTCCCGTAAGCGTAGTGTACCATTTTATGGTGTCTCCTGATGTAGCGGTCGTATTTACTGATAAATCAGCCACTGTAGGACTATCACTTGCACAGAACACATTTCCATTATCAGCTAAAACTGGAGTAGACAAGTCTGTTAACAATGTTGTAATAGACAATGCAGAAGTACTATGACAGCCATCAATCAAGGCATATACAAAATAATCCGTTCCATTTATCAATGGAGTATTCGTTGCAAGTGCTGTTGCTGTCGTTAAATTATTTGAATCGTACCATTTTAAATTAGTCCCTGTAGCAATGGTCAAATTCGCAACTATTTGAGAAATAGTTGGGCTATCACTCGCACAGAAAGTAGCACCTCCAATTGCTAATACTGGCAAGACAGGATCACTAAGCGTGATATCTACTTGTAATCTTTTTGTACTTTCACAAGTTCCATCATTCGCAGTCGCATAATAAGAACCAACAGTCAATACAGTGCTAGAAGATAGAATATTACCATTAATCATTGCATCATACCAAGTGATTCCAAGCCCTGTTATTGCTATATCAGAAATTTTACTGAGGTCAGATTTACAAAATAGTTGATTTTGTACTCCTACTGGAGGACTTGGGTCCTCTACAGTAAACTCAAAGTTTTCTGATTGACTGGAAACACAGCCATTTATTTCTCTGGTAAATGTGATATTTATGGTTCCAAATGTATGCGATAAGACTTCTCCCGAAGCTGCATTTATCGTTGCAATTGTTTCGTTAGAAGAAGACCAAACTATAGTACCTGTTTCTGCTGTAGATAAGGTTGTAACTCCCCCTAAACAAACAGTTTTCGCTCCGGTAATCCCTAATAAGGTCGTAGGTAATGGATGTACAAGTATATTGGTTATCGCTGAATTTACACATCCATTCCCATCTGTATATTCATAAGTAACAGTATGTGTTCCAGCTCCCGCAATAGCAGGATCAAAATCATCTCCTGTAACTCCAACTCCTGTAAAAGCACCTCCAACTGGTGTGGCTACTAACGTTACAGCGCTTGCATCAATACACAAAGCCGATACAGAAGTCATCACAATCACTGGCAATGGATCTACAACTATTTCAATTGTGGCTGAGTTTTCACACGTATTCCCATCTATATACTCATAAGTAACAGTATGGGTTCCGGCTCCCGCACTAGCTGGATCAAAATCCCCTCCTGTAACTCCTATTCCCGTAAAAGTCCCTCCAACTGGTGTAGCTACTAACGTTACAGCGCTTGCATCAATACACAAAGCTGATACAGAAGTCATCACAATCACTGGCAATGGATCTACAACTATTTCAATGGTAGCTGAGTTTTTACACGTATTCTCATCTATATACTCATAAGTAACAGTATGTGTTCCGGCTCCCGCAGTAGTTGGATCAAAATCCCCTCCTGCAACTCCCGTCCCTGTAAAAGTCCCTCCAACTGGTGTGGCTACCAACGTTACAGCACTCGCGTCAATACACAAAGCAGGTACAGAAGTCAGCACAATCACTGGCAATGAATTTACCAGAATTTCAATGGTAGCTGAGTTTACACAGCCATTCCCATCAGTAAAACTATAAGTAATAATATGTGTTCCTGCTCCGGCAGTAGTTGGATCAAAACTTGTTCCGGTAACTCCTGTTCCGCTAAAGGTTCCTAATAATGGAGTCGCAACCAAAGTTACAGCACTAGCATCGATACATAAATCCGATACGGAAGTGATTACAATGACAGGCAATGGATTTACAATGATAGAAATCGTGTCTGAATTTGTACAGCCATTCCCATCCGTAAAACTATAAGTAATAATATGTGTTCCTGCTCCGGCGGTCGCTGGATCAAAACTTGTTCCGGTAACTCCTGTTCCGCTAAAGGTTCCTAATAATGGAGTCGCAGCTAAAGTCACAGCGTTGGCATCGATACATAAAGCCGATACGGAAGTGATTGCAATGACAGGCAATGGATTTACAATGATAGAAATCGTGTCTGAATTTACACAACCATTTCCATCCGTAAAACTATAAGTAATAATATGTGTTCCTATTCCGGAGGTTGCTGGATCAAAACTTGTTCCGGTAACACCTATTCCGCTAAAGGTTCCTAATAAAGGAGTCGCAGCTAAAGTCACAGCGCTGGCATCGATACATAAAGCCGATACGGAAGTCATTGCAATGATAGGCAATGGATTTACAAGGATAGAAATCGTGTCTGAATTCGCACAGCCATTCCCGTCGGTAAAACTATAAGTAATAATATGTGTTCCTGCTCCGGCGGTCGCTGGATCAAAACTTGTTCCGGTAACTCCTGTTCCGCTAAAGGTTCCTAATAATGGAGTCGCAGCTAAAGTCACAGCACTGGCATCGATACATAAAGCCGATACGGAAGTCATTGTAATGACAGGCAATGGATTTACAATGATAGCAATCGTGTCTGAATTTACACAGCCATTCCCATCAGTAAAACTATAAGTAATAATATGTGTTCCTGCTCCGGCAGTCGCTGGATCAAAACTTGTCCCGCTAACTCCTGTTCCGCTAAAGGTTCCTAATAATGGAGTCGCAGCCAAAGTCACGGCACTGGCATCGATACATAAAGCCGATACGGAAGTGATTGCAATGACAGGTAACGGATTTACAATAATTTCAATGGTAGCTGAATTTACACAGCCATTCCCATCGGTAAAACTATAAGTAATAATATGTGTTCCTGCTCCGGAGGTCGCTGGGTCAAAACTTGTTCCGGTAACTCCTGTTCCGCTAAAGGTTCCTAATAATGGAGTCGCAGCCAAAGTCACAGCACTAGCATCGATACATAAAGTCGACACGGAAGTGATTGCAATAACAGGTAATGGGTTTACAATGATAGAAATCGTGTCTGAATTCGCACAGCCATTTTCATCGGTAAAACTATAAGTAATAATATGTGTTCCTGCTCCGGCGGTCGCTGGATCAAAACTTGTTCCGGTAACTCCTGTTCCTGCAAAGGTTCCTAATAAAGGAGTCGCAGCCAAAGTCACAGCGCTGGCATCGATACATAAAGCCGATACGGAAGTCATTGCAATAACAGGCAATGGGTTTACAATGATAGAAATCGTGTCTGAATTTACACAGCCATTCCCATCAGTAAAA
>NVRM01000115.1 GCA_002400885.1 Flavobacteriaceae bacterium | reverse complement strand
GGATAATTACTTGCTGGGATGTTTGAATCTATTAAAACCGTACTGTACTTAGCCAAGCGTTAGCCGTCAGGAGATAAAAATCAAAAACGATATAATTAATGAAATCTTTACATTTAATTTTTAATTCAGATTATCTCGATAAAATGGAAATCGACAAGAGTCATCCAAGCTGTAATATAAAGAGTCAAAATGATATTGAATACTTATTTGGAGGTAGTTTAAATGACACGACTGATCCGAATTTAAATCGCTTAATAACGTTATCTCCCATCCCTGAAGGTGTTGAGATTTCAAGCGTATCAAAAATCACACTCGGAATTGATTTTGAGTTGTTGTTTAACAGCTTATTATGTGACAACTATTTATTTTATAAACACGACATAGACGGATATCCTTCGTTATTTACAAAAGACATTGTTGTGTCAAACGAATATGACAAAAAACCAATAATTCTAACTAAAATCAAATTAGGAGAAACCCCTTTTGAATGGACAAACCAAGAATGGGAAGATGGTAATAATAACAAAATTGGAGGAAACCCAACTTGGGTTCAAGAGCCAGAATATTTGAATTGTCCTTGTTGTAAAGAAAAAATGAAGTTTTTAATGCAACTGAATAGTGATGTGCCAGTAAATGAACCCCAAGAATTAAACGATGGGCGAATGTATAAAGACACCATAATGTTTGGAAGTGGAGGGATGTGCTATGTTTATTGGTGTGACAACGATAGAATTAGCGGGTATTTATGGCAAAGTACATAGCATAAAAACCGAACAGCTCACGGGAAACTATAGAAAACAAGGGGGCTGGGTATGTAGTATACCTAAATTCAGTATCCTTAACAAAGTCCACCAACACGAATTCTCACCGAAGGTAAATATACGGTTTGATATATGGGTGACAGAAATTTAAAAGTCGTATATTTGACTGAGTATGAGTCTGCAATGTCGAGTGTTTCAAACTTCCTTACGGGTTCTTATATTAACGTTAGGAATAATAAAACACCTATAAAATGAAGATAAATAAAAGTGTTTTTGGAATTTGTGTTGTATGTCTAATTATCATGTCTTGTAGTAAAGAGGATGATATTAATGGGGTAAAAGTGAAATTTTACAATGAGACATCATTTAATATTAGTGAATTAAACGTTGGGGATAAAAACGTAGGTCCATTGGATAAAAACGCAAGTACTGATTTTTTTATTTATGAAAAATTCGGATTTGATACAGGAATTCCAGATGAGAATTGTACTGGGAAAATAGTTGATCAATTGGTTAAAAGTTATAGTCGTTTTTATTGGTGTGGAACAGAAAAAACATTTGTTGAAGAAGGGACTTATGAGATGGTAATAAAATTGGTAGAAATTGATTCCATTAAATATTTTAGAATTGATTTAAAATAAAAATGCCCCGCTTAGAACAACTGTCCACTGCCTATAGATACGAACCGTTATCATGAAAAAACAGGATGAAGGTGTCACTCTTAAAAAAAGCTAATTATATTTTTAGGATTATCATTGTTATTAAATTGTTCAGATGATTGGGGATGTAGATGAATAGCCGCTCAGTTTTTTGGATTTAATGGACAAAGTTTAATGGATGATTCTAATGAAAATATTATTAATAACTTCTTCTCAAACGGCATTTTAAATATAACTGGAGAATAGGATTTCTTTTTGGGAGAGGACTATAGAGGTGTAGGAACGACTGGTCCAAAAAATATAGAGCGCATATCGAATGAAAGATGAAGGCTGTATCGATTTTGAATATTACTCAAAAAAAGGAAGACCAAGATTTTCAAAAATGATAAATAAAGACTGTCAATAAAGAATAAAAATACAAGGTATTATTACTAGTTTAATACCTTAACAAAGTCCGCTAACACGAATTCTCACCGAAGGTAAATATACGGTTTGATATTTCGTAAATTTAACCATAAAAATGTATATTTGGCTAAGTAAGAACTAGTATTGACGTATTTCATTAAATCCGCTATTTTCGATACATTTTTTGGTTATTTTCTCAATAAAAACAACCAAAAATCACTCGAATTGACGCTAGAAACGAGATCACTTCCACTGGTTTTAACTTTTTTAAAAACGAGTATCTCGAAAGGTAGTGCAGTTTTTAACTAAGGTATGATTTTAACAAAAACCGTAGCAATAATTTAAAAAAATGAATGAATTAATTAAACTAGGAAAGAAAAGAACGCTATTAATTTCTACAAGTATTTTATTAGTTTCCATTCATACAATTTACTTTTATCACGTTGTCAGACCAGAAATTGACTCCACAAAACTAATCCAGCAAGTAATTAGATTTCTTTTAACACTTGGGCTTTTATATGCCGTTTATAAAGGAAAAAAATGGGCAAAAACGCTTTCTTTACTGTTGTTTTCAGCAGCATTATTAGGAGCAGTAATTGCTGTAGCAACCATTGACAGACCACTGATAAATAAAACACCGTTATTTGTGATGATTTTTGTGTATTCAACGGCCATCTATCATGTTGGTTTTTCAAAAAGTTACAAAGCCTTTTTTAATTTTCAAAATGAAAAAGAATAATAAAAGGACCGTATTCTGAAAGTAGTAGGGATGTCGACTTATGACTGAAAATTAGAGCATTTCAAATACTAAAAACTCAGCGTATTTAATAAAGACCGTCACAAGACGTCTCAGCGATGGTAGTATTTTTAATACTACGGATTCGTGATGTAAATACGCGTACTCCCTTAATCAAGAGCTAAAAGGAGAACCGAAAATTATCAATAAAAATCCAGCGATGGGATCACTGTTTTTTGCTTTCTACAAGTACTATTAATGTGATCACCTACCATTATGACCTGTTTTAAGTATCCCTTTAAATGGATGGGATATCTACTAGATTTACACTGACAAGATAAGACAACAATCGAAGTGTTCTCTTAGCTCAATGCTTAAAGAATTGAGCTAGGGAAAACACATCGACTTTTTGTATCAAATCCACTTCTTAGGAAGCGCTGAATGGATTAAATAAGAGATTCAAATCAGTTAGAAAAAAACAAAAGAACAAGCTCTTGATAATTTCCACCTCATTCTTCCAAAGTGTGTAATATGTGATGTGGACTATTTATTTACCTTTCCAATGATTTTTTCTACCGACAGTACTTTTCCTGTCAAGCATTTGCTTTTACCCTTACGGACATCAATGGTAAGGGTTGAATATACGCGATCACAATCAGGCTCCAGAACATCATAAGATTGTTGCACGATGGCCAATGCTTCCGCCATAGTTTCGGTCTCTATTATGGTACCCATAGGGGTTAATTGATAGGTGACACCGCTATCGCGTATCATTTTTATGATCTTACTTACATATGGACTTACGCTTTCTCCTTTATCTACCGGGAACATGGCGAATTCTAATAGTACTGACATTGATTTAATAGGGATTAGTTATAGACTCAAAGATAGTGAAAATATTGAATTTAAAGGCTGAAATGAATCCGTTTTTACCGTTGTCTACGGCTGTTTATTTCTGCGATATTTAAGGACTGCTCGTTCCTTGATTAAATAGCCATAGGTTTGGCCCTAGGACTGTGTTTTTGTGTCAATCTTAGAGGGATATTCTTATTTAATAAGAGAAAAGAATGCGGCTTCATGCCTAAATTCCTTTACTTGTTGCGTGCTGAGTATTCTTCTGTTGTCCGCCTACGGCTGATGTGTTAATTTGATAATATTTGGAAATTCTCCGATAAACACCTCATTAAATTTCAATATAAATGAGGACTGTCTAAATTGCATAAAGTTGTGTCAAGCTATAGTTCACAGGGCTTCCTAAGGAGATATGAATTTTATAAATCAATTTTAACAATTATTATAACGTAGGGGGACAGTGGCTTTTGTCTTCCGAAACCCAATGCTATTTCATATAATAACTTGGCACAATTCCCAAGGATTTGAGTGTATTGAAGCTTTCTAATCTGAGCCAGTTCAACGTTACTTTATGAATGACATCTGTCATGTACAGGTCTCAAAAAACAGTGTAATTTTAAAATCTAAAATTTTTTATGATGGCAGTAAAACACGTATCAACAAGTGAAGTCCATAAAGGACAAATAGGAGGGGCCACCGCATGTGGATTTGACACGACCAGTAAGTTAGCCGACTGGGAGGTTTCTTTTGAAAAAATTACTTGTTTAAAAAATGGATGTAAGTAAAAGAGCACTCAATTTATAATAGCGTAGATTTCAGTCTTGTAAAGTATTGCATTTCTGACCTGGAATACTAAGGATGTGCTATGACGCCATAGCTTGCAATTAAGTGAGCATTGAATGTTAAAATGGAGTTCTTAAAAATAACAACGAAATACAAAAACGGATACATTCTAACATGAACGAAGCAAGAGATGTAAAAACAGGTGAGCTTATAGAAGCCGAATCATTAAAGTATATCTATGAAGAGGGACTCTCGGAGTATGAATGTATTGATGATTCATGTAAAATAAAATTAATTCCAAGCTCATACAAGCCTAGCAATAAAAACCGACCTTATTTCAAGTCTACAAAAGGTGTTGGCCATAGTGACACGTGTATGTTTAGTGAATACTTAAGGATGCTAGAGAAAGGAAGGAAAAGGGAGTTGACAGCTGTGGAGCTAGAGGACATGCCTTTTCCTACGAAGTTTGAAAAAGCTAAGAAAAATGAGGGTGGAACGATAACGAATACATCGGATTTGGGAGATGATGAACAGTTAAGTGTAAGTAGCACTAGAAGAATGGCATCTGGTGAATTTGTGGAAACTATTAATAAATCTAAAGTTGTCGCATCAATTTCTTCTATCGTTGATTTTTATATTAAGTGTCCATTTAATAGGGATGTAGAACTTGAAATTGAGGGTAAAAAACAGGAGTATAAGTATTGGTTCAAGAGGATAGAAAAACCATTGTCTATAGGCAAGTATAATGGGAAGAAACTGTTTTTTGGTCGGCTTCATATGAGTGAAAAAAACATGGTTGAGACCAGCGAAAAATTAGAAATCACCTTGTATGAGTGTGAAAATTGGGAAAGAAAGACCCGAATACGTCCATCTAAACAAGTAAATCCATTTGTTGTCGTAATAGATAAAGCAGCAATTTCAAAGAATAAATTAAGTCGTATTAAAAGTGAATTGAATTATGCAATTGAAGACAAAAAAATAGCATTCAAAAATAAAGACGTAGACAAGAAAAGGCATGCATTTGTTTTCTTTTATGGTGAAGCACCGGTAAAAGGGACGCCTTATAAATTTAAGCTCATAGATGGCGCTTTAGTCGCTAGGTATGCACAGATTTATCCTACAGAAGGGAAGAAGACCGCTATGTAGTTTTGTGAATATAGATTGTTTATTGTGGGAGGGTTTTTTTTATAGTTATTGGCAGACTTTTCTATTGAAATAGGGGAGGGGTTTTGGGTTAAAATAATCAATCGAGATTTTATTTACTTCAATGGATTAAATTACGGGGAAAATATTTTAAGGACAACATATTAATATGTTGTCCTTTTTGTGTCATAAATTGTATATGAATAAGGATTCTGTTTTTCTTTTAATGAATATTTATAACTTAAAAACATATCGTTTATCATAAGATAGGGCTTCTGTGCAAGCTTATTGTATTACAATATATTTGTAGATGTAGTTTTTTAAATAGCATGTATGCATATCTATTTGTCTTTTGTATATTTCAAGTGCGTATATGGAAGTGTAATGCAATTTGAAAATTTAATAACTAACTCATTCCTGTAGGGGTGGTGTCTTTTTAATAGGCTAGAGCTTAATTTCATACAACCTGGTAAGCCAACTCAAAATACTTTTATAGAGCATTTAAATCGGACATGTCGTCAATCAATATTGGATAAATACTTGCTTGAAAACTTAAATGAAGTTCGAAACGAAGCAGCTATATGGATGCGTGATTATAATTATGAAAGACCACATAAAGTAATAGGAAATATTGCGCCAAAGCAATATGCAGATATTACGAAATTTAATAAAAGTCTATTCTAAACATATTCTAAGGTGAAGACTACAATAAACCACACTTGATAAATATCACAGAATAGCTTGATAACTTATCCTATTTTTGATTTATTAATAAAAATTGTGAATCCATTAATTTCATTTTAATAAATAAAAACTACTGTTTAAAATAGTTATTTGACTATTAAATTTTTTAATACAGTTAGACGACACAAACTAATAATAAATAGATATGAAACAATCAGTTTTAAAAGGGGAGGAAAT
>NVRM01000008.1 GCA_002400885.1 Flavobacteriaceae bacterium | reverse complement strand
GGAAGAATCTAAGAAACAGATTAATGTGTCCGCGAGGCTGAACTACTGCTGTCCCCTACCCTTCTCCTACATATAGAAAGGTGTGAAATGACAATAGAGATGTGAATATAGGAAAGGTGCGTGGTTGCGTTAGGGATAGCAGCGGTTACCCTGCAGCTTTTATTATAGTGGAGAAACGCAGTTACTCCACTATAATAAAAGCGAAGCGTATGAGCGTATAGCCCGACCCTTGGGGAACGCCCAAATTTGAGAGATAGATGTGAGATTCGAGAGATATTGCATGACATACGACAGAAGAACACTGTACGAGACAGGTTACTCCTCTAAAGAACAAACCCTGCTAATTATTATGTAATTCTAATATCTGTACTGTTTTTTTTACTGAATTCCACGCATTCTCGAGGATGACACACTAAGAGGCTTGAGAATAATTATGGTCAGCTAGCCATCATTTTTAGGAATGTAACGAGGTGGCGATCTATTTCTGAGATTCTTCCATTCTTGTTGCCTTATGCTATAAGTGTTTCTTGTTCTCCTATATATAAGGTGGTTTTTATGGTTTGAAGACTTGCGAGATGAAAACAGTGATGCTGTGAACTTTCGGTTGATTATAAAATAGTAGCACTATCTAAGCCTTTACTATCATACATCCCTCTACCCTATTACAGGAAGTTCCCTTCTATATAAATACCAATGAAAATCTCTAAAAAATATAGTAACACAAAAAACAGAATAAAGCATGTATAACTAACATCTTCTTAATATATTTGCAATTCAATAAATGAAAAATTTATAATGATTAAAATCACTTTACCAGACGGTACAATAAGGGAATACAAAAAGGGAAGCAGTCCAATGGACGTTGCCATAAGTATTAGCGAAGGATTTGCAAGAAACGTTATTTCTGCAAAATTTAACGAAACTACTGTAGAAACCACCACACCTTTAACCGAAGACGGGAACTTAACATTATTTACTTTTAAAGATGATGACGGAAAAAAAGCATTTTGGCATTCATCTGCACATGTATTAGCACAAGCAATAATTGCTTTATACCCTACTGCAAAATTAACTATTGGCCCTGCCGTTGAAAATGGTTTTTATTACGATGTAGATTTAGGGGATGCTGTAATTTCTGACAAGGACTTTAGCAAGATTGAAGCTAAAATGTTAGAATTTGCACGTCAGAAAAGCGTATTTAAAATGCGTGCTGTTTCTAAAGCAACTGCTTTAGAGGTTTACAGTGCTCAAAACAATGAGTATAAAGTTGAATTGATTGAAAACCTAGAGGACGGTACCATTACTTTTTGTGACCATTCCGATTTTACAGATTTATGTAGAGGAGGTCATATCCCACATACTGGCTTAATTAAGGCTATAAAAATAATGAGTGTTGCTGGTGCCTATTGGAGAGGTGACGAGAAAAAAAATCAATTAACTCGTGTTTATGGAATAACTTTCCCTAAACAAAAGGAATTAAAAGAATATTTAGCACTTTTAGAAGAAGCTAAAAAAAGAGATCATAGAAAATTAGGAAAGGAATTAGAATTATTTACCTTTTCAGCAAAAGTAGGACAAGGATTGCCTTTATGGTTACCTAAAGGAGCCGCTTTACGCGAACGATTGGAGAATTTCTTGAAGAAAGCACAAAAGAAAGCAGGTTACGAGACAGTAATAACACCTCATATTGGTCAGAAAGAATTGTATGTTACTTCTGGTCATTATGAAAAATATGGAGCCGATAGTTTCCAACCAATCCGTACACCTAAAATGGATGAGGAGTTTTTATTAAAACCTATGAACTGTCCTCATCACTGTGAAATATATAATTACAAGCCTTGGTCATACAAAGATTTACCAAAACGATTTGCAGAGTTTGGAACTGTTTATAGATATGAACAAAGTGGAGAATTACATGGAATGACTCGTGTACGATGCTTTACACAAGATGATGCACATATTTTCTGTACTCCAGATCAATTGGATCAAGAGTTTAAAGATGTGATTGATTTAGTATTATATGTATTTAAATCTTTAGGGTTCGAAGATTTCTCAGCACAAGTATCTTTGAGAGATCCAAACAATCCTGAAAAATATATAGGTAGCACAGAAAACTGGGACAAAGCAGAAAAGGCCATCCTATCTGCAGCCAAAGAAAAAGGCTTAGACTATGTCGTAGAGACAGGAGAAGCTGCTTTCTATGGTCCAAAGCTAGACTTTATGGTAAAGGATGCTTTAGGAAGAAAATGGCAGCTAGGAACCATCCAAGTAGACTACAATCTACCGGAGCGTTTTGACTTAACATATAAAGGTTCTGACAACGAATTGCACCGTCCTGTGATGATTCACAGAGCACCTTTTGGGTCTATGGAACGATTTATTGCACTATTATTGGAACATACCGGTGGTAATTTCCCTCTTTGGCTATGTCCAGAGCAGGTTATTATACTACCAATCAGTGATAAATTTCAAAAATATGCCGAAAAAGTTTCAAATGTGCTAGAAAATTCCGAAATTCGCACGCTAATCGACACGAGAAGTGAGAAGACCGGGCGTAAAATCCGTGATGCTGAGGTTAGTAAGATACCATTTATGATTATTGTTGGAGAACAAGAAGAAGGAAATGGCACTGTTTCTGTAAGGAAACATGGAGAAGGGGACTTAGGAACTTTTGAAATAAATGATTTCGTTTCCTTAATCGAAGAAGAAATTAATAGTACAATACAACAATTTTAAGTTTAATTTAAATTTTACAGTCATAGCAATTAGAAAAAAAAGAGGACCGCGTAGACCTTGGAGAATAGTGAAAGAAGATCAACACCGTATCAATCGCAAGATTCGAGGTGTCGAGAACGTACGTTTAGTTGGAGACAATGTAGAGGTTGGTGTATATACTTTGGAAAAAGCATATGCAATTGCCGAAGAACAAGAACTTGATTTAGTTGAAATCTCACCAAAAGCAGTACCACCTGTTTGTAAGGTTATTGACTATAAAAAATTCTTATACGAACAGAAAAAACGCGAGAAAGCGTTGAAGAGTAAAGCTACTAAAGTAGTAGTGAAAGAAATTAGATTTGGTCCACAAACCGATGAACATGATTTTGAGTTTAAAAAGAAACACGCAATCAAGTTTTTAAAGGAAGGTGCTAAATTAAAAGCTTTTGTATTCTTTAAAGGACGTTCGATAATTTTTAAAGATCAAGGGCATATCTTATTATTAAGATTAGCGCAAGAACTTGAAGAATTTGGAAAAGTAGAGCAAATGCCAAAATTAGAAGGTAAGCGTATGATTATGTACATTGCCCCTAAGAAGAAATAAAAATATTATAAGCAAGATAAAATATCAATAGAAATGCCTAAACAGAAAACCAAATCTAGTGCTAAAAAGCGTTTTAAGCTTACAGGTACTGGAAAAATTAAAAGAAAGCACGCGTTTAAGAGTCATATTTTGACAAAAAAATCTAAAAAACGTAAACTAAGATTAACTCACGACGGTTTAGTATCTAAAGCGGATGAGCCAAGTATTTTAAGACAATTAAACTTAAAGTAACATTTAAGTTTAGTTAGGTAAATTAATATTAACCTTGTTGTAGTGCAAAACAAGTATTCTTAAATGAATCGCCTACTACAAAAAAATCACATTGAATTATGCCAAGATCAGTCAATTCGGTTGCCTCAAGAAAGAGAAGAAAAAAAATCTTGAAGGCAGCAAAAGGTTACTTTGGACGTAGAAAAAACGTTTATACAGTAGCTAAAAACGCAGTCGATAAAGGAATGTTATATTCTTATAGAGACCGCAAGAATAAAAAGAGAACCTTCCGTGCTTTATGGATCCTACGTATTAACGCAGGAGCTCGTCAATTCGGAATGTCTTACTCACAGTTTATGGGTAAAATCAAAGCTAACAACATCGAATTAAACCGTAAGGTTTTAGCCGACTTAGCTATGAACCATCCAGAAGCTTTTAAGGCTATTGTAGATAAAATTAAATAAAGTTTAATAACTTGCTTATATATAAATCCCGATCTTAACGATCGGGATTTTTTTTGTTCTTATACCATTTCCAAGTGACGGTTTAGAAATGGAATTATTTTATGTTTTAGCTAGGCGGAAATTCTAAGGACAGCTATCGTTCTGTTTTTTAACAACGCTAGTTGTTAAAAAAATTGTGCTCAACCTGATTTGGCAAACTATTTATATCGGTCATTTTGGATTGTATTTGAAACGTCAATACCATAATAAGTTTTATGCTTTTTCATCATTTCTTTTGTTTTACGGAAATAGGATTATCACAATCAGCTACCTATAAGCGGGTTTTGTATCCAATAAATTCTTCGATGTTTATAACTTAACAAGGAGAAGTTTTTCAATTGAAACAGCATCATATTCTATTGGTATTAACAACATTGATCCTCCTTTTATTTTCTAAATTTAATATTTACAAACTTAGGTAGGTATTAGCCCTAAATTCATATTCTTTAAAACAGAGTGACCTTTAGAAAAGATGATTTCCACACACTACAAAAGCAGGTGTCATCTCACACTCCTTTCTATAGTCACCTATCAACGCGCTAAACAGCATCTGTATAAACGCAACACCATCGCACGGGCAATACTCTAAAAAAAAACAGATAAAGCACCCCGCATTCTTAGAACGTAACAAACAATTACCTATACCCGGTACGAACTACAACATTAAATTTATAAATCAAAAACACACATAACTCTAAAGAACTGACCTACGGTAAATTACCTTATTAAAAACAAAAGTACCACAAAAAAAACATGAATAACTTCATTGTACTTCTTTACAATAGCAGTAGTTTTGCTTTATGTTATACATAAAAACCGTTAACCATGGAAATTAAAAACTTAATAGCTGCAGCATACGCACCATTGAAAGAAGACCTTTCTTTGAATTTAGATATCATCCCTTCATATAGTTCATTTCTACAACGCAATAAAGTTGCTGGAGTATTTATCAACGGGTCTACCGGAGATTTCACTTCTTTAACAATAGACGAACGCAAAGAAATTACGGAAACTTGGTCCAAAGAAAGTACTGACGACTTTTTCGTAATCAATCATGTAGGACATACCAGCTTAGAAATCTCTAAAGATTTAGCTGCACATTCAGCAGGAAAAGTAGATGCCATTGCTACCTTGGCGCCTTATTATTTTAAAACAAGGTCATTACAATGTTTGGTAGATTACTGTAGAGAAATCGCAGCAGCAGCACCAAATTTACCTTTTTACTATTATCACATCCCAGGATTGACTGGAGCTGATTATAACATGGTAGATTTCCTTGAATTGGCTAAGGATCAAATACCGAGTTTAGAAGGAATTAAATTCACGAACAATAACGTGATTGACTTCTCTTACTCTAAAGATGTAGAAAACGGAAAATACAATATCCTATACGGTGTAGATGAGATGTTCTTATCTGGACTACCTTATGGAGCCACAGGATGGGTAGGAAGTACTTACAACCATGCAGCTCCGTTGTACTATGCCATTAAAGAAGCTTTTGATTTAGGCGATTATGAATTGGCAAGAAGTTTACAAACCAAATCGGCTAAATTTGTAGACACATTAAATGCCATGGGTGGTTTTAATGGTGCAGCAAAATCATTTATGAAAACTTTAGGTATCGATTGTGGACCTAGTAGATTCCCACATACAACGCTAACAAATGCGCAGTTAGAAGAAGCAACAAGTGCCTTAAAATCTTTAGGAATTTTAGAACACTTAAGCAAGTAAATAAACCATAAGTACCCAAAAACTCACCTTCAAAAACTCCAATTTTTTGCTGGTGGGTTTCTTTTTTACCTCCAATAAAAATAAGCACATGATTATTGATACACTTGAAAACAGTGATTTGTATGTAACATTACACCCTAATTTCAAAAAAGCCTTTGACTATTTAAAAAACACAAACTTTGCAATCCTTCCCTCTGGTAGGCAAGAAATAGAGGGCGATGTTATTTTTGCGATGGTTAACAAATACGATACAAACACTCCTGATGTAGTACAACTAGAAGCACATAAAAAATATATAGATGTACAATATGTTTACAGCGGATCTGAAACTTTAGGTTTTCTCCCGCTAACAAAGCAAACACCTTCACAGGCTTATGACACAGAAAATGATTTTCAATTATTTGAAGAAAAATATGACGAATTAACATTCAAAAAAGGGATGTTTAGCATCTTATATCCCAATGATATCCATGCTCCAGGCTTGATAGATAAGACCTCTGAAGCTGTCCTGAAAATAGTGGTAAAAGTATTGATTTAAGCTCATACCTTACACATTGAACACAAAAAAGCATTGCGAATCCGCAATGCTTTTTTGTGTTCAATAACTTATATATTATTATTATTATTATTATAAAATTCTATTAAAATGTGGATCTAAATGATGCCTCATCGCAGCCCTAAAGCTCTCCGGAGATCCAACTTTAAGATTGTCTAATAAGTCCCTATGGCTTACCACTTTTGAAGGTATATATTCGGTATTCAATTCCCCCTGCTCATGAACAAATTTAAAAATAGGCAATAGCAAAATTTGAAAACGTTGTAAGGTAATATTCCTTGCTATTTGATATAATTTACCGTGAAATTTAATTTCATGATCCAAGCTAAATATCGCATGTCCACTCTCTAACTTCCCCTCTTCCTCTTCTACTATTTTCTCTAATTCTTCAAGATCCTTGTCTGTTTTCCTTGCAAATAAAACATCTGCCATTCCCATTTCCAACATCATACGCAGCTCGTATAAATTCATCAAGGCGTCATCTCCCAATAAATTAGGATCCAATACACGTTCAAAATTGTTAATGAAATCAGGCTCTGTTAAGATCATGCCTCGATGCTTTTTACTCTCAATCATCCCTAAGGTTCGTAAACGTAGTAAGGCCTCTCGAACCACCGTTCTACTCACTCCTAAGGATTCTGCAAATTCCATTTCTTTAGGAATAGCATCACCCGGAACTAATTCATTCTCTTTAATAAAATCGACAAGTCTTAATTCTACTTTATCAACAAGTGATAAATTTTTTAACGGAGCTATTTTTTTAAATTTTTTTTTCGCAGACATTATAGTTGGTTGGTTCTTTTTTAAAAAACTAAATCTAACTATAAAAAAGATAGACTTCGTGAATTTTAATTACAAATGTACTAAAATTGAAATAGTATGTTCATGAATACTTAAAAATAGTTGATATTTTTACAATCACCTAATTATATATGATTTATTTAGTAAGTTTGTATTATGTATTACATATTCTTTTTAATGAAGTACTAGACTAAAGAATACATTGAATATTTATATAGCACTAGGAACTAGCCATGATGTCACAAGTTTCTAATGCCCTAGCCATAAAACCAACAGCAAATGAAAAACCACGCAGCATTATACAAAAACACTTTACTCGACAATGTGATTCCTTTTTGGGAAAAACACTCAATAGATACAGAAAACGGAGGGTATTTCACCTGTTTAGATAAAGAAGGAATTGTTTTCGATACCGACAAATTCATGTGGCTTCAAGGAAGACAAGCATGGATTTTCTCCATGCTTTATAATAAAGTAGAAAAAAAACAATCCTGGTTAGATACGGCAAAAAACGGCATCGATTTTATCATCAAACACGGGATGGATACCGAAGGTAATTTCTATTTTTCTACCACCCAAGAAGGTGCTCCCTTAGTGCAACCTTACAATATCTTTTCCGACTGTTTTGCAGCCATGGCTTTTAGCCAATATGCCATTGCAACAGGTGATGAAACGATAAAGGAACTTGCTGTCCAGACCTATTACAACATCCTTAAAAAGAAAGACAATCCAAAAGGACAATACGAAAAAACCATTAACAACCGTCCCTTAAAAAGTTTTGCTTTACCCATGATTTTATCCAACTTGGTATTGGAATTAGAACATGTATTACCTGCCGAAGAAGTAGAAAAAACCATTGCTTTTAGCGTGAACGAAATCATGGAAATATTCTTGGATAAAAAATCCGGATTGATTTATGAATTTGTAAAACCAGACGGAAGTCTCGAAGACAGTTTTAACGGTAGATTATTAAACCCTGGCCACGGAATAGAAGCCATGTGGTTTATGATGGACATTGCTACAAGAACCAATAACACCGCATTGATTCAAAAGGCAACCGATACTATTATTACTATTTTGGAATACAGTTGGGATACCAAACACGGCGGAATATTCTACTTTTTAGATGCCAAAGGAAATCCTCCTCAACAATTGGAATGGGATCAAAAGTTATGGTGGGTTCATTTAGAAACCCTAGTAGGATTGTCAAAAGCCTTCGAACACACCCAACGAGAGGATGTAAAAGAATGGTATAACAAAGTACATGACTATTCTTGGAAACATTTTTCAGATAAAGAAGCCGGAGAATGGTTTGGTTATTTAAACCGCCAGGGAGAGGTTTTACTCGATCTTAAAGGAGGGAAATGGAAAGGATGTTTCCACGTACCAAGAGCGATGTTTCAATGCTGGAAATCGTTTGAAAACATAGCTTCCTTTAAATAATTTACATTCGAATAGTAATTCCTTGAGGCTTTAATCCCCTCCAAGGAATCACTATTTTTTTTTAGATCTAAAACCATTATAGTTATTATGATGGTTTTATTTTTAAATCTAAATCCTTAATCACTAAAACGTAGCTATAACGTCCGTTCGAGTGTTTTTAAAACTGTTTTCGTTAGAAAATAGATGTAAAATTGCTTCGAGAACAGCGTGATTCATAAATGTTTTTTATTCACGTTCTTGATTAAGAAATACTATTCTGGATACTTTTTTTTACTGATTTTTAACAAATCAATTAAAAAAATATAGTATCCGTCATTATTTACTCTTGTTTTTTTTAAAAAACCCACTGCTGTCCGCTTTTTAAATATTGGCTCCCCGCCTCCGCGAAGAAGACAGATACATATGTAATAAAAAAATCACTTTACACTTGTTGTTTTTTTTAAAACCACCTTCTAGCATTGACACAAAATGTAAGACATAGGACATAGGACAAACATATAAATACACAGAACGATTCCTTAGCACTTTTCGCTGATTCCTTTTCACTTTTTTTTGAGTTAGGGATAGCAGCGGCATCCTTTTTTTTCTTTTTAAAAAAAGATATAGCGGATAGCCCGCCCCTTGGGGAACTCCCAAAATTGTAAAAAACCTTTATTTGTTATACGCTAAACGTTTGAAAAACAGCTAAAAAAAATACTGTAAAAAAACAGCCACGTTTAACTATAACGTTATAGTTAAATAGATTGATTTACAAGACTTAAGCCCCTTTCAACAAAAACAAAAAAAACGTAAAACTTTAGCTATAAGCGTCCTAAAGACATTAAAAAATTAACATTTATTTTGCATTTAAATTTATTTCGTCTATTTTTGAGTTATGTTATACATAAAACAATTAAACATATGAAACGAAACTTTAAATTATTCAAACAATTTTGCCTTGTTTGTACGATGCTCTTATGCGTAAATACATTTGCACAAAGCGGAACATCGACAGGAACAGTTACAGGAAGCGACGGCTCTCCTTTACCCGGCACAAGTGTACTGGTAAAAGGATCAGCTAACGGAACTCAAACCGATTTTGACGGTCACTATACTTTAACCACCGAAAAGGGAGACATTTTAGTATTTAGTTATGTTGGATTTTCAACAAAAACTATCAAAATCATTAATTTTAAAACCTTAAATGTAGTCTTAGCAGAAGATGCTAACGTATTAAACGAAGTTGTAATTACAGGGTATGGTTCACAAAAAAGAAACACCCTAGCTACTTCTGTTGCAAAATTAGACAATCAGGTATTGGAAAGTGCTACAACATCCAATGTTGGTACTGCCTTACAAGGAACCGTAGCAGGAGTTCAGGTAACACAGACTACTGGGCAACCAGGATCTACACCTACCATTGTTATCCGTGGAGGAACAAGTTTTAATGGTGGCGGAAGTCCATTGGTATTAATTGACGGAGTTCCCGGATCGTTTTACGCTTTAAATAGTGATGACATTGAATCCATGGAAGTATTAAAAGATGCTGCTTCTACAGCTATTTATGGTGCACAAGGTGCCAATGGAGTTGTATTAATCAAAACAAAACAAGGAAAAGTTGGAAAATCTAACATCTCATTTACCACGCGTTATAGTATCAATAACGAAAGAGCTACCCCAAGCTATGTAAGTGCTGGAGACTTTATTAAATACAACAGACAAGGAATTTTAAATTACCAACAAGTTACGGGGAATACCAATAAATTCGGAAGTTTTATACACGGAGCTTCTGCTTTTGGAACTGGAGGAAATACTACCAACTCTCCATATACTACCCAATACCTAACTGCTGATAACCAATATTTATTAGACCAAGGATGGGGATCAGTAATTGACCCGATAGACCCTACAAAAACAATTATTTTCCAAGAAAATGACGTGAGTGATTTAATTTATCAAAAGGCGACTACAAAGGATCATTATTTAGCTTTTGACGGAGGAAATGAAAACGGAACCTACTATTTAGGATTGGGAATGTTAGACAGTGACGGACTGGCTTTAGGATCTGGTTTTAAACGCTATTCTGGAAAACTCTCGGCAACCTATAATATCTTAGACAATTTAAAGGTAAGCACAAATGTTACCTATGTACATTCTCGTATAACAGATAGTCCTTTAGGGGATGACAATATTATATTCCAACGTTTTTCTGGACAAGCATTAACCTCTAGAACCTACAACCATAACGCAGACGGAACCTTGAGTCATGTTTTAAATCCAGGGACCAATCATAATTTTGGAAACCCTTTATATTATATCGATAAAATTAATCAACGTAAAAACCTACAACAACGTTTGACAACGTCTGTAAAAGTAGATTGGGACATTATCGAAAATTTAAAATTCTCTGTAACTGCAAGTCACCAAGCGACCAACGATCATAAAGAAGCCTTTGACAAAGCCTTTCTCTCTGGGGGAAGTTTAAAAACAGGAAGAGAATCTTTTGCAAAATTAAAAAGAATTCAACAAAACCAAGTAACGGGTATTTTAAACTACAAAAAAACAATTGCTGAAAAACACAATTTTGACGCGATGTTAGGTGGTGAATACTTTAAAAAGAATTTATTCTCTTTTTCTGCAACAACAAAAAACTCACCCTCTGATCTTATTTCCACAATGAATGCAGGTAGTGAAGCCAGTGGAACTCCTTATTCTTTTGAAACGGAATACGCCATGGTATCACAATTTGGTATCTTAAACTACAACTTTGACCAACGCTTTTTAGTAGGATTAAGTGTCCGTAGGGATGGATCCTCATTATTAGGAAATAACAAGTATGGAATTTTCCCTGGAGCCTCTGTAGGATGGAACTTACACAACGAAAGCTTTTTTAGTGATTCAAAAGTATCTGAATACATCAACAATATTAAGCCTCGTATTAGTTATGGTGTAAACGGAAATGTAAAGTCCCTTAGAAAAAACGATAGTACCTGGGACAACTACAATGCTTACGGAGCCTACAGTGACCAAGGAATTTACGATGGACAAACAGGATATGCAAATAGTATAGTACCTGTATTGGATTTACTATGGGAACGTTCTACTACCTTAAACTTTGGATTAGATTTAGGAGTGTTAGACAACAGAGTAACCATCTTAGCCGATTATTTTGTACGTGATGTATATGATAAAATTGCAGACTTAACACTTCCTTATTACACAGGATTCTCTAGTATTAGAACCAACAATGGAATCTTAAGAAACAAAGGAATTGAATTACAAGTAACTGCAGAAGCAATTAGAACAGAGAACTTTTCATGGAACTTAGGAGCTACTTTTTATAGTGTAAAAAACTATGTGGTGGAGTTACCAGATAATGACAATAAAAACAACAGACAGCAAGGTACTCAAATTTTTGATGCTGCAACAGGAGAAACCAAATGGGTAAAAGCCTACGAAGAAGGAAAAGAAGTTGGAATTTATGATGTTGTTGCTTATATCCACGATTATGTATATGCAGATCAAGCAGCGGTGGACGCACATGAAGGTCGTTATGATGAGAAAGCAAAAAATAAAACCACACGTTTCCCTGGAGATGTTGCTTGGAAAGATTTAAATGGCGATAATATTATTAACGAATTAGACCGTAAAGTAATTGGAAGTGAAATCCCTGATTTCTCTGGAGGACTTACCTCTAACTTACGTTATAAGGACTTTGGTTTATTTATTAAAACAGATTTTGCTGTTGGACATTTAATCCGAAACAATATGAGAGAAAAAGGATTGGCGCAAACACAGGGTAACTTAAATGCTTTTAGCGAGTTATTAGACTCTTGGACACCTGAAAATACAAACACAAATGTACCAAGAATGACCTTTGTAGATCCACAAAAAAACTTTAGTAGAGGGAGTAGCGCCATGTGGGAAAAAGGAGATTATTTAGCCTTAAGAGAAGTAACCTTAAGCTATAACTTACCAAAAGGAACTATAAATGGTATCAATCGTTTAAGGTTGTATTTTACTGGAAGTAACTTGGCTTACTTTACAGATTACAGCGGTGATACACCAGAAAAAGGAGGTTTCAAAGGAGGAAAATTCCCTACACCGGTCACCTATACTTTAGGACTTAACATAACATTATAATTAAGAAATATATTATGAAAAAATATTCGATACTAATAGCACTAGTCGCACTATTTAGCTTTAGTGCCTGTGAGGATTCTATAGATTTGGTTCCACGAAGCGAACTAACTGCCAATGGTTTTTGGGCCTCTGAGGACGGAGCAAAAGCGGCTCATATTGGAATTTATGCAAATATGAGAGCTAAAGCACGTACTTTTTGGAGCTTTGGAGAGCTTAGAAGTGATTTATGGGGTGGAATGACCCTAGAATCTCCTTCTAGCACAAGCCTTATTGAAAGTGATTTTACGGTAACTACTGCTCCTTACAATGCTTGGGGAGGTTTTTATACAAACATCCATAGGGTGAACGATTTTATTTTAAATGTTCCCAATATTGACTTTACCAATGAAGCTGAAAAAGCGCAACTGCTTGGACAAGTATACGCCATCAGAGCATATTATTACTATCACTTGGTAAAAACATGGGGGGATGTTCCTGTAATTTTAGCACCTATGCCAAACTTTGACCCAGCAGGATTAAGTAGCCCTAGAGTGGCTGCAAGCGAGGTTTTAGCTATCATTAAAAAAGATATCGAAACATCGTTAACTTACTTTGGTTCGGACAATTCACTTTATAAAGGTAAAAATATTTACTGGAGTAAATCAGCTACTCAAATGTTAAAAGCAGATGTTTACTTATGGACTGGAAAACTATACGGTGGAGGAGCTGCTGATTACACCACTGCTAAAAACAGTTTGGATGCTATACAAGGTTTCTCTTTAGAAGATGACTTTGACGCTATGTTTTCTGATGATTATAATGACGAATTTATCTTTGCTTTCGAATACAAGGAAGACCAAGCAACCAACATATTTAGTAGCTTTACAGGACGTGGTACAGAAATACACCCCTTGTTTGACCGAAAAGGAAACAGCATGGAAACATTTGTTGCCAATGGAGGAAGCAGATATGGTGCCTCTGAAAAATTATTACTAGTCATGGACGATGTATTAGACACACGTGGCGATGCTACTTTTATACGTTTATATGCGAATGATAATGCAGGTGCTGGTTACCCAACCTACAATGCAGACACCTACCAAACTACCTTGATGAATAAATTCATCGGACATGTAAACGGTGGTGGCTCTAGAATTATGGACAACCATGTTCCTATTTACAGATATGCCGATGCTGTTTTAATGACTGCAGAAGCTATGAATAATTTAGGAGAAGATCCTTCTGCCCTTATCAATAGTATTCGTAAAAGAGCCTATGGAGACAATTACGATGCTGCCATACATGCATACGTAAATGGTTCTCAAGAAGAAAACACAAACGCTATTTTAGACGAGCGTATGAAAGAATTTGTAGGAGAAGGAAAAAGATGGTATGATTTGCGTAGAGCAGGTGATCAATTTGTATTTGACAATGTTAAATACCTTACCGAAAGTTATAAATTCTTCTTCCCTATAAAAATAGGAATGATTGGAAGAAACCCACTGTTAGAACAAACAGCAGGATACTAAAACATCATTATTTTAAAGATTTAAAAAAGGGGAGATCTGTTGTGGATACTCCCTTTTTTTTTAGCCGATTTTAGCTGATTTTTTATCTGTTTGGGCGTTCCCAAAGGGGCGGGCTATCCGCTATATCTTTTTTTTGAAAGAAAAAAAAGGATGCCGCTGCTATCCCTAACGCGAAAAACCTAACGTAAAGAAATAAGCGAGGAATTCCGAGTGTTTTGTAATTCTTACCGCCCTATTCTATTCGGTTATAATACCTGCCAGGTACTAGAATTAACCTCCTGTTTTACCTGCTACTATAATTAGCAGATAATTACTCTCTAAGTTTTAGTATCCCCAAAAATTAACGCTTAAATACACCCTCATTTTTAGCTTTTTTTAAACAATTATACCCTGTAATTCTACACCTCTTCAGCCTCAGAAAACATAACAGATCCCTAAGCCCCTACTCAAACAAGTTTATAAGTTTTTTTCATAATTACACAAAACACCCCTCTTAAAAACAAGGCCCTATTCCCCTACTACTTCGCGAAAAAACAAAACAGCACTTATTTTTAAACATTCCCTTTAATTAATAGGTATAAGCAGCAGGTAGCGTACAAATCAAGTACTATATATATTTGTGTTTCAGCTAAAAAAACTGTATTTTTGACAATATGTTATACATAAGACCTCTTGTTTATTACAAAAACTATGGAGGCGTGATAACAACTAAAGATACATTCAAAAAACCGAGAGGTCGCCTTATCAATACTCCTCTTTTAAAAAACCTAAATTAGCTTATGAAAAATACAGCAAGACCCTACGTATTACAAGAAACTAATTGGAAATCTGTAAAAACAGAAAAGTACCAAGTAGCCATTTTACCTTGGGGAGCTACAGAAGCTCACAATTACCACTTACCTTATGGAACCGATAATATCCAAGCAGAACATGTGGCCATTGAGGCAGCTAAATTAGCTTGGGAAAAAGGCGCAAAACCTATCGTACTCCCCACCATTGCCTATGGGGTGAACACAGGACAAATGGATGTTTCCTTGTGCATGAACATGAACCCAAGTACGCAACATGCTATTATCAGAGACATCGTACAAGTACTCGACCATCAGAACATTCGTAAACTAGTGATCGTAAATGCCCATGGCGGTAATAATTTCAAGCAAATTATCCGAGAATTAAGCTTGGAATACCCAAAGGTATTTATCTGCTCTCTTAATTGGTGGCAAGTTACAGATACTAAAAAATATTTTGACGAACCAGGAGACCATGCGGGCGAATTAGAAACCGCCGTAATGATGCATTTGACCCCAGAATTAGTCCTTCCACTAGAAGAAGCCGGAGATGCCAATGCCAAATCGTTTAAAATAACAGGACTCAAACAAGGCTGGGTAACCGCCCAACGCGAATGGACAAAAATAACGGAAGATACCGGTGTTGGAAACCCAAAAATGGCGACTAAAGAAAAAGGAGCTACATTTTTAAAAGTAGTCATTGCAATGATTGGTTCATTTTTTGAAGAGCTACATCATGCTGACCTGGATGATATGTATGAGTAGTTGGTAGTGTTTTTTATAATCACTCTGTTCTCGATACAATTTTACATCTCTTTTCTATCGAAAACAGTCTCTAAATCACTCGAACTGACGTTGCATGTATATTTTAATGATTAAGATTTTAGATAAAAACGACAAGAGAACCTAAGCGTCAATTCGAGTGCTTTTTTTTATGATTTTGTTTAAAATTACAAAAAAAATGTATCGAGAATAGCGTTTATTAATCAAGAATATCAACCTTAAAATAACAGTCCCCGGTTTTTACAAAAGTTACAGTAATAATAATTAAACCCTTAAATAATGAAAAAAATAACCCTCATAGTTTTAATAGCATGTTCTATTGGAGCCTTTGCTCAAAAAGCAACACATAAGATCTCAAAAGGTGTTAGACACTACAACGATCTTTTTAATGCAACCGATAATGACGCCATTAGTTGTTATAGAATCCCTGCCATTGTTACGGCACCAAATGGTGATTTAATTGCAGCTATTGATGAGCGTGTTCCTTCTTGTGGAGATTTAAAATGGAGTAAGGACATTAATATTGTTATCCGAAGAAGTACTAATAATGGTAAAAAATGGTCTAAAATAGAAACTGTGGTTGATTTCCCGCTAGGAAAATCAGCTTCCGACCCCTCTATGATTGTAGATATGGAAACCAAGGAAATTTTCCTTTTTTACAACTACATGAACTTAGATACCGAAAAAAACATCTATTATTTACACATGGTAAAAAGTAGTGACAATGGAAAAACCTGGTCTGAACCTGTAGATATCACCTCTCAAATAGCAAAACCAGCATGGCATAAAGATTTTAAATTCATCACCTCAGGTCGTGGAATTCAAACACGCTCTGGTAAACTACTACACTGTATGGTAAATTTAAATAGCGGTATGCACATATTTGCTAGTGACGACCACGGAAAATCTTGGTATTTTATTGACACCCCTATTTCGCCAGCTGACGAATCTAAAATTATAGAATTAGCCAATGGAGACTGGATGGTAAACGCCAGAGCAAACGGAAAAGGAATGCGCTATGTACACCTATCCTCCGATGAAGGAAAAACATGGACCACCAGTCCTGAAGAACAATTAATTGATCCAGGATGTAACGGAAGTATTATCCGCTATACAGCGATTAAAGATGGTTACAAGAAAAACCGCTTGTTATTTTCCAATGCAAAACGTAAAAAAGGACGTAGTAATATGACGGTTCGTGTGAGTTATGACGAAGGAAAAACGTGGACAGAAGGAAAAACAATTTACACAGGAAGCGCTGCTTATTCTTCCCTAACCATCTTAAAAAATGGAGATATAGGTTTGTTTTTCGAACAAGACGAATACAAGAAAAATCCTTTTGTAAGCTTTTCTTTAAAATGGCTGACAGATGGAGCAGACAAATACAAAAAACCATCTCGCATTAAAAAATAACCATTAATACCCTTAAAATTTCCCAATATCACTAGAAATAGTGACCTTTGGGAAATTTTTTATTATAGACATGTACAAATCACTTGTGTATATTTTTTCCTTTCTTGCCTTAGGAGAAATTATCAAATACGTATTCAATATTCCAATAGCAGGAAACATCATTGCTATGATTTTAATTTTTACCTGTTTAAAATTAAAAATCATCAAATTATCAACAGTAAAACCCGCCGCAGACGCACTTATAAAATATATGGTGCTCTTTTTTATTCCTTATGGCGTTGGAATGATGGTCTATTTTGACGTTTTAAAAGAAAATTGGATTCCGATTATTTTCGCCAGCCTTATTAGCACCATAATCACGCTATACCTCACTGCAATTATTCAACAAAAACTAGAGAAAAAATGATCCATTTCTATGATTTACCCGTCTTTGGTTTCTTTATTACCATCCTCGCTTTTTACATTGCTCAACGACTAAAGAAAAGGTTTAACTACGTTTTTCTGAACCCCGTATTGGTATCCATGGTAGCTATTATTACATTCCTAGAGTGTGTATCCGTAGATTTTGACACCTATAATAACGGTGCTAAATACCTTAGCTTTTTCTTAAGCCCTACCATTGTAGCTTTAGGCGTATTGTTTTACGAAAAATTTGAACAAATCAAAAGCAACCTCAAACCATTTATAACTGCCGTAGCTGTTGGAGGAACTATCAGTATTATTACCGTCATCGTTTTATCCATTCTGCTACATGCTCCAGAAATAATTACACGTTCTTTGGCAGCAAAATCTGTGACCACGCCTATTGCCATAGAAATCACAAAAATAACAAAGGGAATTCCCTCCATTACGGCCGTTGTTGTAATTGCCGTAGGTATTTTCGGAAATGCTTTTGGCGTAGAACTACTCCGTTTTTTAAAAATTAAAAGCAGCAACGCAATTGGAACGGCATTGGGTACGGCAGCTCATGGTATTGGAACGGCACGCGCCATTGAATTAGATCCATTAGCAGGTGCCTATAGCGGACTTGCCATGTGTATTAACGGTTTAATTACCGCAGTTGTTACGCCCTATCTTGTTCAACTAATTTTACAATTTGCCTAGCACTTTACAAAGTAACATCCGCCCAAGGATACTCTTAAAACATACAATAAACGAAGTTGATTTCTAAAAAAACTAGAAATTAGCTTCGTTTTTCTCTTTTATAAAACCCCTCCATCCGCCTTTGTCATCCTCTCACAGGTGAACTATCATCCCAACTATCATTACATACTGTATATCCACCCGTATCCGTCATCCTCTCACATACGGACTGTCACCCAACGATCATTACACATTGTGTATCCATACGCATCCTTCATTCCCGCGAAGGCGGGTTGTCCCCCTCGAGACATCGGGGCAGTGTAAAAAAGCTCCGTCCAGTTGAGAATCTACTTATTAAAACCTACTATTTATTTACTAAAAGATGTTTTTCCATACAGAATTCCACTCTCATTTCTAATATCTCTCACTTCTAATATCTTCTTCGCGTTAGGGATAGTAGCGGCATCCTTTTTTTCTTTTAAAAAAAAGATATAGCGGATAGCCCGACCCCCTTGGGTAACGCCCAAAATAGAGAAATAGATGTTAGGTATTAAGTTTGAGTATTTATACTTAAAAATTAGTTGCCAAATTGTTATTCATCAGTTTAGAGCTTCATTTAAAAAACCAAATTTTTAAATGAATACTCAAATCTGTTCTTAGCCAATTTCCTCCAAAACAATTTAATGAAAGAGCAGCCACGTGCAAAAAAACATTTACATTTGTTATGTTATACATAATGTATTTATTTTATTATGAAGAACACAATAAGCTTCTTCCTAATACGTCCTTAAATTCAAATAGAACCGTTTGCTTACAGTAATAAAAAACAGTACAAACCTGGCCATACTTCTATTTTAAATACCAATGGACCCCATAAAAACGCATACTTGGAGGGTAGGCTATCAAAACAATAGGCGCTTCTAGCTGAGTATTAAACAATGATTTTAGACAAACCCTACAGATGAATATACCTAAAACAACCCTTTCCTTTTTTCTTGTCCTGCTATGCTTTACAAGTATTATTACTTCTCAAACCAAGGTTGCCTGTGTTGGAGACAGTGTTACTTGGGGATTTAAAATTAAAGACCGCGCAGAAAATTCCTACCCTGTACAATTACAAGAATTATTAGGCCCTGATTATGCCGTCAAAAACTTTGGGCATTCAGGAGCTACGGCCTTAAGAAACGGTCACAAACCTTATGTAGAAAAACCGGCCTATCAAAATTCATTGGATTTTTTACCCAATATTGTCATCATCCATTTAGGATTAAACGATCAAGGATTAAATAATTGGCCCCAACATAAAGAAGAATTCATAGCCGATTACTTAGAATTAATTCATAGTTATCAACAGTTAAAAAGCACTCCTAAAGTAATTATTTGTCAAATGACTCCTTCCCTTTCTGGACATCATTGGTTTGAGGAAGGTATGCGAGAAAGCTACCAAGAAATCCAATTAAAAATTAAGGAAATAAGTGTACTTGCCGAGGTAGACATCATAGATTTACAACATTCACTAGAGCGTTTCCCAGAATATTACTCCGATGATTTACATCCCGATAAAAATGGAGCCAAAATAATTGCACAAAAATCTTATGGAGCCATTACTGGAGATTACGGAGGACTTAAACTGGGGCTTTTATTTGGAGAAAACATGGTGTTACAACGCAATCAACCTATCGTGATTTCCGGAACAGCAAATGCAGCAGAAACCCTTACTATTCGTTTCAATAATATCAAAAAAAACGCCATTGTAGCTACGGATGGCACTTGGAAAGTAACATTTCCTGCAATGAAAGCTGGAGGCCCTTTTAAATTAAAAATCCAGACTACTACTTCTAAAGAGATAATCCTAAACAAGGTATATATTGGTGAAGTTTGGCTTGCTTCCGGACAATCTAACATGGCTTTCTCAACAAAAAGAATGGAACATGCAACAACTGTTTTACAGGATTCTATGAACCCAAATATTCACCTAATAGCCTTTACTCCTCAGCCCAACAAGGGACGTGTTTTTAGTCTAAAAAAACTAGCCACTTGCAATGCTGATGATTTTTTTAAAACCAATGGATGGCAGCAAGCCAACCGCAATAATATTTCCGAATTTTCCGCTATTGCTTACTCCTATGCCTATCACCTACAAAAAAGCTTAGGGGTTCCTGTAGGAATTATTTGCAATGCCGTTGGAGGGTCCCCTACTCAAAGTTGGATTAGCAGAAAAACAATGGAAACAAGTCACCCGACAGTAGATTTACTAAACGATACTTATTTTCATCCTATGGTACAGCCTTGGCTTAGTGAACGAAAAACAGAAAATTTTAAAAAGCTAAAAAGTACAGGACTCAAGGCACGCCATCCTTTTGACCCCACCTTCCTTTATGATGCAGGAATTTCCCCACTACAACACTTTAATATAGCTGGTGTAATTTGGTACCAAGGAGAGTCTAACGCAGAACGTCCCCAGTTTCATTCCCTACTTTTTAAACAATTAGTCACAGATTGGAGAACTACTTGGAATAAACCAAAAATGCCTTTTTATTTTGTACAATTAAGCAGTCTCAATCGCCCAACATGGGGACAATTTAGAGCTGCGCAAAACCGCCTACAATCCATCCCTAATACAGGTATGGCTGTCAGTTCCGATTTAGGACACCCAACAGATGTGCATCCTACTAAAAAATGGGAAATAGGACGCCGCTTATCTTTAATTTCTTTGGCGAAAAATTATTCCAAAAAAATGGAGTTTTTTGGTCCAACATTGGATTATATAAACGTCAAAAAGAATACTTTAGTCGTTCATTTCACCCACGCTAACGGCTTACAAACGATAAACAATGCCCCGCTTACCGACATCCAAATAGCAGGAAACGATTTAAAGTTCAAACCTGCCATGGCTAAAATTAAAGGAAACACCCTAATTTTATCAGTAAAACAGCTTAAAAACCCACGTTTTGTAAAATATGGCTACGAGCCTTATACCACAGGGAATTTAATCAATAAAGCAGGATTACCAGCCTCCACCTTTTCAAACTTAAACTTATAAGCATGAAAAATAGCGTCTGTTATTACTTACTTATCCTTACAATGAGTCTCTCTAATCTTGGATATACTCAGACAGCAACAATGTCTAAATACCCTATAATACCCACACCTCAATCAATAAACTACAGCAATAAAGAGGTCGAATTCACAGCGTTCCAATTACAACAAAATGAATTTAAAAACGAAACGGATCAACTCCTCATATTTTTACAGAACAAAGGCATAAAAAGTGATGTAAAAGGCATTGTTATCCAACTAATAAAAAAGAAATGGCATGACAGTTCTGAAGCCTATCTTTTGACCATTGACACAAAGATAACAATAACAGCAAGCGGCCCTAAAGGTATCTTTTATGGCATCCAAACACTCAAACAACTGATCCATAAAAAGGGGAGGCTTCTTATCGTTCCCGAAATAAAAATAAGAGACTGGCCCGCATTTAAGATCAGAGGTTTTATGCATGATACAGGTAGAAACTTTCAATCTATTGAACAATTAAAAGCACAAATTGATGTGTTAGCAATGTACAAATACAATATTTTTCATTGGCACCTTACCGATGACCCCGGCTGGAGATTGGAAAGTAAAAAATATCCAGCACTACAAGCAGCACACGCAACAAGCAGGATGAAAGGGCATTACTACAGCCAAGAAGATTTCAAAGATCTCGTAGCCTATTGTAAAGAAAAACACATCACTGTAATTCCCGAATTTGACATCCCAGGGCACTCCAAAGCATTTCGAAACGCATTGGATATAAAAACAATGAAGGATCCAAAAGCCAAGAAAATCCTCTTAGAATTAATAGATGAATTGTGCTCGCTAGTGGATGCCGAAACCATGCCTTACATCCATTTAGGAACCGATGAAGTTCGCAATAAGGAAGAATACGTGGATAAAGATTTTATTATCACTATGATAAATAAGGTGAAGGAAAATAAGCGTAAAATAATTGTTTGGAAAGAAGGAATTCATATCAAAGAAGATAGCACTTCCATTCAGCAATTATGGGCCACTCATCTTCCAGAAAAAGGACATTCGTTCATCGATTCCAGAGCCAACTACATCAACCATCTAGATCCTTTTGCAGGTATGGCTCGCTTATTTTTTCAACAACCTTGCCGTCAGCCCAAAGGAGGTTCATTGGCCTTAGGAGGAATCTTATGTGCTTGGCCCGATAATAACATTAATCATGAAAGTGATATTTTAAAACAAAACCCAATATACCCTTCCATGCTATTTTATGCCGATGCTATATGGAAAGGCCGAAAAAAAGACTTCCCACAATACTGGGCTAAATTACCTCCAAAAGGAACTAAAGAACTCGCAGCTTTTAGCCGTTTCGAAAAAAAAGTACTCAACCATAAAGAACGTTTTTTTAAAAACAAAGATTTTTCATATGTCAAGCAAACTGATATACAATGGAAAATTATAGGACCCTTTGATCATAAAGGAAATACAGCTAAAATTTTCCCCGTAGAAAAAATAATAAAACCAAACTACAAGATAGATGGCCGCACTTACCAATGGAAAGACTCCATTGTAGGAGGGACTATCCACCTAAAACATTTCTTTGGATTTGAGTCCTACACCTCTAAAAAAGAAGGGACTTATTATGCCTACACAACTATTTATGCCCCCTCAAAACGCAGCCAAGATTTCTGGATTGGCTTTCAAGGATGGTCTCGATCGGGAGGCCGCAGAGGTGGTCCTACCCCTAAACAAGGACAATGGCATATCACAAATCCAAAAGTATGGGTAAACAATATAAGCATATCAGCACCCGTATGGAAACAACCCAACATCACAGTGAACAGTGCTGAAATACCATTTGTAGATGAGGATTATTTTTATCGCACACCTACAAAGATTAACTTAAAAAAAGGATGGAATACCGTCTTACTTAAAATCCCACATAAAAAAGGACTCTTCAAGTGGATGTTCACCTTTGTACCTATTCATAAAAAAGGGATACATGTTACATTAGCCGAAGAATTGATTTTTAACAGCACTTTCATACCACATAAATAACATGAAAAACACTTTTATTACAATGAAAAAAACCATCTTTTTCCTCTTCCTATTTTCAAGTATCATAGGAAGTGCTCAAAAAAAATACTCCTCCCATTATTACAAACTAAAGGAAGTGTATGAAAACACACCAAACACCGAAGATGAAATCATTTTCCTTGGAAACAGTATCACCGAAGGTGGAAATTGGGCTCAAATGTTCCCGAATGTAAATGCCATAAACCGTGGAATTAGTGGCGATGTGAGTGACGGGATTTTAAACCGACTTGACGAAATCACAGCGTCGAAACCTAAAAAGGTGTTTTTAATGATAGGAACCAATGATTTGGCACATGGAAAAACAGAGGAATACATCCTTACAAATACGGAGCTGATACTCTCTAGAATTAAAACTGCCTCGCCAAATACTCGTATATACCTACAAGAAGTATTGCCATACAATCCAACTGTAGGGAAAAAATTTAGTGGACATAAATCCAATCAACAACGGGTAATTATACTCAATAAACGCTTGAAAAAGCTTGCTAGAAAAAACAAGGTTAAGATCATTAACACACATAAAAAATTCAGAAACCGAAAAGGCTTATTAATTCGTGAATTCACCTACGATGGACTGCATTTAAATGCGAAAGGCTATAAACATTGGAGCAAAGTACTACGCAAATATGTACACCAAAAATAACAAGATCAATATGTATAACATAATGCGCTTTTTTAGTATCTTGTGAGCAGTTTTAACTCAAACCCTATAAATTATATAATGAAATTATCGAAACTTATACTCGGATTTCTAATGAGTCTCCTGATGTTTTATTCAGGATATTCACAAGAAGACAACGAAATTTTCACTTTATCATCGGAAATTGATTTCCCCAATGCTAAAGGACTCAATGGTTCTTTTATAGGAACTCATAACGATGTTTTAATCATTGCAGGGGGCGCTAATTTTCCAGAAAAAAACGTTTGGGAAGGCGGAAAAAAACATTTTTACAAAAGCATCTATGTTTTAGAAAAAACAGCCGGTAAATCTGTATGGCACCAGAGTAATATAAAACTTCCTAAAGCAGTAGCCAATGGAGTTTCTATCATCACAAGTCAAGGTATTGTATGTATAGGAGGAAATAATAGCAGCGAAACTTTTTCTGATGTATTGCTCTTAAAATGGAATAAAAAAACGCTCGAAATAGAACTCGAAACACTCACTTCAATGCCTATCCCATTGACAAGTATGGGAGGGAGTAAAATAGGAGATATCATTTATTTAGTAGGTGGACAAGAAAGCAGTACAGGAAAAACAAGTCAACATTTTCTTTCCTTAAACACCCAGACATCTGCAAAAAGACCTGCTTATACGTGGAAACAATTAGATGATTTTCCTGGCACACACCGGATGCAAGCGGTTGTAGTAGCACAAAGTAATGGACATCAAGATTGTTTGTATGTTTTTAGCGGATTGTCTTTTGATCCCTCCGCAGAAAAAACACATACAATGCTAAGTGATGTATATGAATTTGATCCTCACAAAAAAACTTGGATTCAAAAAAGTATCATTCCTAATAACAATACTCCTGGTGAAGCACATGGATATATTGGAGCCGCACCCGTTATTAAATATGGAGACGCGCATATTCTAATTTTTGGAGGAGCCGGAGGTAAAAACCAACACTTAAACGAACGCTTGATTCTTGGAAAGAAATTAAATAAATTAAACAACAAAACTCAATTTTCCAAAGAAGAAATCACACAAAAAGAAGCTTTAGAGGACAAAGCAACTGAACTTATAAAAACAACTTCTTTTTCTAAAACAGTACTAGCCTATCATACTATTACTGATACCTGGACACCTACAAGTAGCTTTAAAAGTGACGCTCAAGTCGTTACAAAAGCAGTAGAATGGGAGGGAAAAATCATAATTCCAGGAGGTGAAATCAGACCAGGTGTACGTACCAACAGCGTAACATCTTTCACTCAAAAACCCTATGAAGCAAGTTTTGGATTGGTAAATTACATCACCTTAATCAGTTATTTATCGATCATGATATTAATGGGATGGTATTTTTCTAGAAAAAACAAAACCACGGATGATTATTTCTTAGGAGGTGGCCGTATTCCATGGTGGGCAGCAGGATTGAGTATCTATGCTACGATGCTAAGTGCCATTACTTATTTATCACAGCCAGCCTTGGCCTTCTCTTTTGACTGGCAAGCCTACTTAGGATATTTCACCATATTATTAGTAATCCCAATTGTCGTATCATTTTACCTGCCATTTTTCAGGAAATTAAAAATCACAACAGCGTACGAATACTTAGAAAAGAGATTCAATATTACCGTACGTATGTTTGGAAGTACTTCCTTTGTATTATTCCAGTTAGTCCGTATGGGGATTGTCGTGTATTTACCAGCATTGGCATTGTCCACTGTTGTAGGAATAGACATCTATTTAGCCATTATTGTGATGGGGATTTTAGCGATTGTTTACACTTATTTAGGAGGAATGGAAGCAGTAATCTGGACGGATGTAATTCAAGTAATTGTTTTAATTGGAGGATTAATTGTTGGGCTTATTTTTATTGCCATAGAAATAGGAGATGTAGGATATATTTTCGAAACTGCCTATGCAGACAGTAAACTCACCCTGGTGGATTTCCGATTTAGTTTTACAGAAGTCGTTACTTGGTCCTTATTTATGGGGTCTTTCGCACTCACCTTGGTACCTTATACCACAGACCAAGCGGTAGTACAGCGCTATATGACTACTTCTAGTATGAAAGAGGCTAAAAAGAGTATCTGGCTGAACGGACTGATCGCCATTCCTTCTGGATTGTTAATCTTTAGTATGGGAACTTTTTTATATGTTTATTTTAAAGAACATCCAGAGTTTTTAACTGTAGGAATGCAAAACGACAGTGTGTTCCCTTTATTTATCACCAATCACTTACCTCCAGGTGTTTCTGGGTTGGTAATTGCTGGAATATTCTCTGCTTCTATGTCAAGTTTAGACAGTAGTATGCATAGTATATCAACTGTGGTAACAGTAGATTTTTACAAACGATTCAATAAAACCTATACAGACATTAAAGGACTTAAAGTTGCTAAGTGGACAACCGTTATCGTAGGTATATTCGGAACAATGATTGCTTGCTTAATGGCAGCATTCCCCGTAAAATCCTTATTTTTCTTATTCCAAGAAGTGATTGGACTCTTTGGGAGTGCCATCGCAGGAATATTCATCTTGGGGATCTTTATCAAAGCAGCCAACTGGAAAGGTGCTATTATCGGGTCTATATTGAGTGTTGTGGTTTTAATTTTCGTAAAATACTTTACCCCGCTTAACTTTTACATCTACCCATTAATCGCAATTCCTACCTGTGTAATTGGAGGTTACATCGCAAGTTTAATCTTTAAAGTAGACCAAAAAGGAATCGAAAACTTAGTATATTCAAAAAATAAAACAATTACGGATGACAACTATTAACTACAAACCAGCAGGGCAGTTCGAAGAAACACGCTACGAAAAGATTCACAATGTAATCGTAAAGGATTCGATCGAAGGATCTTTATTAGTTGCTCAAGAAATAGCTGATTTAATAAGAGATAAACAAGCGCTGGACCAACACTGTGTTTTAGGGCTTGCCACCGGCTCTTCCCCTATAAAAGTGTATGAGGAATTGATCCGAATGCATCGTGAAGATGGATTGAGTTTTAGAAATGTGGTTACTTTTAATTTGGATGAATACTATCCAATGGAAAAAGACAGTCATCACAGTTACTTTTTCTTTATGCATCAGCACTTATTCAATCATATTGATATTAAGCCTGAAAACATACACATACCTAACGGATTAGTTCCTATAGCTGATGTCCAACAATACTGCATTGATTACGACCAAAAAATGATCGACTTTGGAGGATTAGACCTACAACTTTTAGGAATTGGAAGAACAGGTCACGTAGGCTTTAACGAACCCGGATCTCATTATAATTCAGGAACAAGAAGCATTACATTGGATCATATTACCAAGGTAGATGCTGCACCTTCTTTTTTAGGCATAGACAATGTCCCTAAAAAAGCCATTACCATGGGAATTGAGACAGTGCGTAATGCAAAACGTATTATTTTATTAGGTTGGGGAAGTAACAAAGCAGCCATTTTACAAGAAACCATTGAAGGAAACATCTCTTCAGATGTACCTGCTACCTATCTTCAAAATCATAAAAACACCTCCTTTATAATAGATAAAAGTGCAGCTGAAGAGCTGACACGTATAAAAACACCTTGGCTAGTAGGTTCTTGTGTTTGGAATAAAGAGCTGAGAGAAAAAGCCATTGTTTGGTTATGTCATACTACTAAAAAATCCATTTTAAAACTATTAGATAGTGATTATAATGAATATGGTATGTCCGATTTATTATCCTTAGAAGGTTCGTCTTACGACTTAAACATTCAAATGTTTAATAAATTACAACACAGCATTACAGGATGGCCAGGAGGAAAACCAAATGCCGATGATTCTTCAAGACCCGAACGTGCGGAACCGCGTCAGAAACGAGTGTTAATATTTAGCCCTCATCCTGGAGATGCTGTAATATCCATGGGAGGAACTATAGATAGATTAGTGGAGCAAGGACATGAAGTACATATTGCTTATCAAACATCAGGTAACATTGCTGTTTCCGATAATGAGGCCCTTAAATATGCCGAGATTTTAGACGATATGTCCCCAGACAATAAAGGAACGGAACACATCATAAAAACATTGAATTTGGAATCTGACCATATTTCTGACAGTTCCGAAATCAGAAATTTAAAAGGCCTAATTCGTAAAAGAGAAGCTATTTCTACCGCACGATTTTTAAAAGTATCGGAAAAAAATATTCACTTTTTAAATTTACCTTTTTACGAAACGGGTACGATTAAAAAGAATCCTTTACAGCAAGTAGACATAGACATCACTGCGAAACTCATTGAAGACATCAAACCACACCAACTCTATATCTCAGGTGATTTAGCAGATCCACACGGAACTCATAAAACCTGCCAAGATGTACTAATGGATGCCTTTAAAAAATTAAAACCAGCCACTTTCATGAAAGATTGTTGGATCTGGATTTACAAAGGATCATGGCATGAATGGGAAATTAATCAAATAGACATGGCCGTACCAATGAGCCCCTATCAAGTATTAAAAAAGAGAAAAGCAATTTTCTTTCATCAGTCACAAAAAGACGGTGTGATGTTTCAAGGAAATGACACCCGAGCATTTTGGGTTCGTGCCGAGGACAAAAACACACAAACAGCAAAAAAATATCACAAATTAGGACTCGCAGACTACGAGGCATTGGAAGTATTCACTAGATACAAATTTTAAATTTAAGACCCCTCTAATCTATAGGTTCTTGGATTGTAAAACTTAATATTACGCGTGATTTATATGTTTAAATCACGCGTTTTTTTGATACAGTCCCCCTTCAAATAACCTCCTTTTTTTTCTTTAAACAAGAATCCCCTTAGTACTTATTATTATTATTATAAAACCACTCCTACTAAAACCTGAAGCAGACAGACTTCCCAAAGGGTAGTATCAAATCACAATACATCTTATTTAGAGCACCTACAGACCCGAAATAACAGCATGCTTACACCACAAGGCCGCATCCACACTTTAGCAATACCCATTAAGCTAAAAAAGATCTGGAGTTCAAAATAATTATTCTCACACAAGAAAATGAAATATACACCGAAACTCCGTAGAAAAAGACGCTGTTTTTGATTTATTAAGCTAGCAGTAAATTAATAGTGTCCTAAAACAGGATTAGAAGAAGCAGCTAAGAACCTACCAAAGAAAAACACTTTGTATTTAATTCCTACACAAAATACTTAAAAGAATTCAAAGAAAAAAGGGAAGAACATTCTCAAAAAACACCCTACGTCCCTATTATCCCTAAAGTATTTATAAAAAAACACGAAGCTTAATATTCGATCATAACGTATTCACACTCAAAGAGAGAAACAACTAGCTAAACATTTACAGTAACCTACATAAATACGCTATCCGTTATTTATATTCCTCAAATTTTAACTATCTTTGTATAACTGAGCATACTAACTATGACCAAATCTAGTTTCTCTTGTTGTTAACTTATTGCTATAACAAAAAGAGTTGCTAATAATTTTGTGTATCAGAAAGACTAATAACAATTCAAATGAAAGAAAAAGAAACACTTAATTCCGAATTAACGAAAGAGGTATCCGTACTTAAAAACCAACTAAAAGTATTGTCTGATAAATTTGATTATTTAAAAACAAAGCAAACTTTTATTGTTGGAAAAACAATACATAATTTAAAAAATCCTGTAGGTATTTCTGCTTCATTTGCAGAAATGATGCTAGAAGATTTAGAATTTTATACTCCTGAAAAATTAAAAAAACATCTCACAGTCATAAAAAATTCATGTGATTTTTCTATCGGATTATTAAATAACTTACAATATATCTCAAAATTAGAAAGCGGAAAAGCCCCGCTTAACTTCGTAGAAGAAAACTATTGTAAACTCGTAAAAAAAACAGTTAAGGAGCAACAAATCTTAGCAAAAAAAAGAGGTATTACACTAAATCTCACAATAGATTGCCCATCCTGTACGATACTTATAGACCCCACAGAAATAAAACAAGCATTACATAACATTATAAACAATGCCCATAGATACTCCCCAAAAAACAGTATTGTGAATGTTAAAGTCACAGAAACGGAGAAAGCCATTATCACCACAATTATAGATCAGGGAATAGGAATTGAGAACAAGCATCTGGAAGCTATTTTTAATGAGTTCAAGGTAATAGCTACTTTTTCTGAGGATGGAGAAAAATGTTTAGGACTTGGTTTGACCATCGCAAAAGAAATTTTAGAACAACACCAAGGAGAAATATCCGTAACAAGTACCTTCGAACAAGGAAGTACTTTCACTTTAAAAATACCAAGAAATTAATTCACAAGTAAACGATCAACGAGTATGAATGAAATTCTTTCCCCTAGTAATTATTCAACATTAAGCAAATTATCCAAGCAGGAACTTATAGCGTTAGCCTTAAATCAACAAGATCATCTCTCTGAACAGAAATCAGAACCTTATACTCTTCTAAGTCCTATTCTACAAGACTCCTTAGAGAACATGAATGAAAGTTTTACACTTGTGGATAACAATGGTATTTTCTTGTATGTAAATAAGGCCGCTGAAAAACTATTAGGCAAACAAGCTGCCTACTTATTGGGCAGAAATATTTGGCAGGAATTCCCCGAAAAACAAGGAGACCTCTTTTTCGATAACTTCTACCGTGCCATTGATCAGAATAAAAATTTAAGTTTTAAAAGCTATATTGAACCATGGAAAATCTGGTTAGAAAACAAAATAATCCCTTCAAAATATGGGGTTTCTATGTTTTTTAAAGATATCACAGATAAAGTAGCCAAAGACAAAAGTAAATCTGAAGCATATAAATTCTTGCATCAAAGTTCACAAGTCTCTTTTATTTGGTTAAATAAACCTGGATGGCCTGTAGAATATGTATCTGAAAACATAGAGAAATTAATAGGGTATTCAAGAGAAGATTTTATTTTAAAAAAAACAAAATACGCTTCAATCGTACATCCTAACGATCTCGAAAACTTAAAAAAGCAGTGTTCTTTAAGGACTGGAAAACAGTCTACAAACAACACCTTCACCTTCCCTCCATATCGCATCATAAAGAAAAACGGAGACATTATGTGGGTGTCAGAAACAAGTATTTCACACAAAAACATCCACGGAGAAACAGATTGTTACAGGGGAGTCATTAAAGACATAACCGAGCAACATAAATTAAAATACAGTTTAGATTTAATTACAAAATCCACTGCCCATATAACTGGAAAAGAATTTTTAGATACTATTTGTTTAGAAATAACCAAAAGTCTTGAATCCGACTTCACCCTCATTGGTTTTCTAAACAACAATAATCATATCGTCAATACCATTTCGGTTTCCAATCAAGAAAAAAACCTTAATAACTTTGACTATGAAACGAAGAATACTCCCTGCGAAATAACGTTAAAAAAAGGAGTTCAATGTATCCCTACAAATGTCACAAAATTGTTTCCTAAGGATCCATTTTTAATTGATCATAAGTTTGAAGCTTATGTAGGTATATCGCTATACGACAAGCATCAAAAACCGATCGGTATTATTGTCTCTCTTTTTAAAAAGCCAATAAAAGACGAGGAGTTTACAAAAACGATCATCCAAATTTTTGCAACACGTATTGCAGCAGAAATAGAAAGTACAAAAAACCGAAAAAAAGCCTTGAGAAGCCAACAAGAAGCATGGGGCTTATTTGACGATGCTGCTTCCCCTATTTGCATTCAAGATTTATCAAAAGTAAAATTGTATTTTGATGTCTTAAAAAAAAATGGAGTAACAGATTTCATGGCTTACTTACATGAAAATCCAGAAGAATTAAAAAAAACAACATCTTTAATCAAATTAAAAATAGCGAACAAACAAAGTCTTGACTTATTTAATATCTCAGATAACAATCACTTACCACAGAATCTATCAGCCTTTCTCACTCCTAAAGCAATCCCTACTGTCATAACTAGTTTAGACCATCTTTTCAAAAACAAACGCAGGTCTACCGGAGAATTCCCGATGCTTATTAATGGCCAAGAAAAAACAATCATTATCACTGCCATAATCCCATCCTTTTCTCAAAAAACCTACGAGAAAATTTTATTTACTTTTAACGATATCACAGAACAGCGTAAGACAGAAAATCTACTCAAAGAAAATCGTAGACGACTCCAAGATCAATTAGACAACACCCCTCTTGCAGCCATCACATGGGATCTAGACTTTAACTGCAGGAGTTGGAATCACTCTGCCGAAAAAATATTTGGATATAGCGAAAAAGAAGCTATCGGTAAAAACTTTTACGATTTAATGCATTTTGAAAAATCAAGTAATAATAAAACTGATTTTTTAAAACACCTTATGCAAGGTCATAATATACAATACACCCTCCCTACAATAACAAAACAAGGAGCATCTATAACAACCCGATGGCATGTCGTTTCCCTAAAAGATGCCTATAATAAAATTACAGGAAGTGCATCGCTTACACAAGACATCACCACAGAAGTAGAGGCTAATAAAAAAATAGAAATCTCTGAAAAAAAATATAGAAATCTATTTAAAAAATCCAATGACCCCGTTTTAATTTTCTCAAACGACTTAATCATAGATTATAATAAAGCCGCTTTAAAGGCGCTGCAAGTCTCAAAGAAAAACACTATTTTAAACAAGCATGTAGCCGACATATCTCCTAAACAACAGCCTAACGGAAAATCATCACGAAAATTATCCAATAAAAATCATCAAAAAGCTAGGGATAATGGAACACGTAAATTTGAGTGGATTTTAAAAAGATCCGACCACAGTAGTTTTCCTGTAGAAGTATCGTTAACATCTATAGATACTAAGGAAGGCAACAATATTTTGCATGCTGTTTTTAGAGACATTACAGATCGTAAAAACGCAGAAAAGGAATTGAAAAATGCCCTAGAAAAAGCCAAGCAATCTGATAAGTTGAAATCTGCTTTTTTAGCCAATATGAGTCACGAAATCAGGACTCCTATGAATGGAATTATTGGTTTTTCCGAATTATTTTCAGAACCTAACTTAAGTAATGAAGACAGAAAATATTATGCTAATATTGTAATAAATAGCAGTAAACAATTACTAAATATCGTAAATAACATCTTAGATATTTCCCAAATAGAAGCTGGTATGGTGAATATAAAAAAGGAAGCTGTAGACCTAAACGTTATTCTTTCAAATACGAAGGCATTCTTCCAAGGAAAGGCAGACGAGAAAAAAATAACATTAAATACTTACCCAGGTCTTAATGAAAATTTTATCATAGAATCAGACTTCACTAAAATCCAACAAATAATAAATAACTTAGTTTCCAATGCCTTAAAATTCACAGATAATGGCAGCATAAAAATTGGTTACGAATTAGTGTCTAACTGTATTAGATTCTATATTAAAGATACCGGAATTGGGATTGAAAAAACGAACAAAGACAAAATATTTAATAGATTCACTCAGGCAGATTTTGACATTTCCACACATTTTGGAGGCAACGGTTTAGGACTCTCTATCTCCCAAAAATTAGTAAATCTGCTTGGCGGAAAAATCTGGGTAGAATCAATTTACACAAAAGGGGCCCATTTCTTTTTCACCATTCCATACAAAGCAATTGAATCGGAGGTTTTACCTCAAAAAGCGATCATTAAAATACTTAAATCACCCCAAGAGATCACAAAAAAAAGAACCATTTTAATTGCTGATGATGAAATATTCAACATCCTCTTTATTAAAGAAGTGTTTTCTGACGATAACTTCACTATTATAGAGGCGACCAATGGTAAAGAAGCCGTAGAGATGTGTAATAAACACCATCAAACCATCGATTTTGTATTGATGGATGTAAAGATGCCAATTATGAATGGATTAGAAGCCACTGAACTTATCAAGAAAAAACATCCTCAGATCCCAATCATTGCACTATCCGCTTATGCCATGGAATCGGATGTAAATAAAGCATTAAGCTACGGTTGTGATGATGCCATTTCTAAACCAGTAAACAAAAAAACTTTATTAAGTATTTTAGATAAATATACAGGCAAAGACTAACAAATCATTAGTAGGGGCAATTTTAAATAAAAAGTTGTCCCTAATCCTTCCACTGAGGTATAATAAACACTCCCTTTTAAATATTTCTCTATAAATAATTTAGCCCCATAGGTCCCAATTCCTTCCCTATTTCTAAACACTTGAAGTTGTACATAAGCAGACATTACAGCTTTATTATGAACAGAAAAAACAATACTACCTTCTGCCCTAGTCATACTAATTTCAATACTACCTTTTTTTGGTGACCCTATAAAGGCATTTTCTATGAGCGCAATCAATGCACAATTCAAAATTAGTCTATCAGTATAAAAGTCAAAATCATCAAACTCCAATCCTTTTTTAATCACAATCTCATTTTCAGAACATCTCTTTAAAAAATTCTGTGATAATTCATTAAAGATGTCGCTTGAATTTAATTTTTCATTCCTCACAACAAGGGTCGCATTCTGAGCTTTCGAAAAAACGTATTAAAAAGAGGCTCCCTCATTTAATTGAACAATCGTATCTTCCAATAAATCATGTAAGTGAGTCGTTAAACTATTATCTAAATTACTAAACTTCTTTAACTTCCCAAACTGTTCTTTCGCTATCGCTAACTTGACAGTCATCCTTTTTAAATAAACAGATTCAAGTCGTTCTTTTCGCTTTATTGCACTGACATCAGTTAGGGTAAGCATCTTAAACTTATCACCATCTAGTGCTATTCCAATATAAGATAACTCATAGTGTTTTTCTGTGATCAAATCCCCCGAATAAGCAATTATAGACGTACTAACATTTCCTTCAGGAATACTGTTATTTAAAAGAGAAGGCACTCCACACGAAGCACATATCTTTCTCCCCTCACAACCTGTATTAGCATCATAATATATACAGTTAAGAGTTTCACCTAATGCACGTCCAATGATATCTTCAGGACTCCTAAAATAAAAGTTTTTCAAAAATAAATCACTCGCAAAAACGAGTTCATTTTTTTCGTTTAGAAGCGTCACCATACTATATCCCCCTTTTAAAATAGCATGAGCAAAAGCATTGCTTTTTATCTTTTCAAACACCGTTGTTAGCTGCTGGTTTGCCCTAACAAATGTTAGACTTTTACACGAGGAAAATTGATTTTTCATTAGGGAAGTATTAAAATTACAAATCTATTAATATGACTACAGGCAGCACAATACACGTACAAATAACGCTTTAATAAACAATATAAATAAAATATTCTCACTAAAAACACCTTTTAATTGTCAAATAATAAAAATACCCGGAAATTAAAATCATATTATCATAAAACTATCCTATTGATTATTGTAATTTACATTCCCTTTTAACCTGTTAAACGATAAGTACTTAACAATAGCATCGCAAAGTATATGAAAAGAAACTATCACATTACCGTAAACGAGCAATTTGATTTCGTCTTTAACGAAAATGATGTCGTAATGCTTGACGTACACCCCTTAAATAACGAACAACTCCATGTATTACGAGATAATACTTCACATATTATTTCTGTTGTAAAACGCAACTTTCAGGACAAAAGTTATGAAATTAACATTGGTTTAGAAAAATACCACATCACGATACAAAACACGTTAGACATCCTTATTAAAGACCTTGGTTTTACGCTTAAAAACGAAGTACATTCAAAAGAGCTAAACGCCCCTATGCCGGGTATAATTCTAGACATTATAGTACATAAAGGAGACCTCATAAAAAAAGGAGATCCTATGGTGATCTTAGAGGCTATGAAAATGGAAAACACCTTAAATGCACCTGCAGATGGAAAAATTAAATCTGTTTATTTTTCAAAAGGAGAAAGCGTTGAAAAAGGAGCTCTCCTAATAGAAATGGAATAAAAAACAAATAAATTTCCCCGCAATTATCTTTAACAGTAAGGTAATCAAGTGAATCATCCATGTATTTGGAACTGTAAAATTAAGGGAAAATGAAAAAATTATTAATTGCAAATAGAGGAGAAATAGCCATTAGAGTGATGAAAACAGCTCATAAAATGGGCATAAAAACAGTCGCAGTCTACTCGGAAATTGACAGGAACGCACCCCATGTCCGATTTGCTAATGAAGCAGTCTACATAGGAGAATCTCCCTCTAATAAATCTTATTTATTAGGAGACAAAATAATAGAAGTAGCCTTAAAAATGGAGGTAGACGCCATCCATCCAGGCTATGGATTCCTAAGTGAGAATGCTTTGTTTTCTGAAAAAGTCGCTAAAAACGGACTCCTATTTATAGGTCCAAACGCACATGCCATTCGAATAATGGGAAGTAAACTTGCGGCAAAGGAAGCAGTGAAAAATTACGACATACCCATGGTCCCCGGAATAGACAAGGCCATTACAGATGTAAAAGAAGCGACAGAAATAGCTCTTAAAATGGGCTTTCCTATTTTAATAAAAGCATCGGCAGGCGGTGGAGGAAAGGGAATGCGCGTGGTAGAAAAGGTACAGGATATAGCCTCTCAAATGGAACGTGCTATTAGTGAGGCCGAATCTTCCTTCGGAGATGGATCTGTTTTCATAGAAAAATACATCTCCTCCCCTAGACATATAGAAATTCAGATTATGGCGGATACTCATGGAAACATGATTCATTTATTTGAACGAGAATGCAGTATCCAACGCCGTCATCAAAAAATACTAGAAGAAGCACCTTCCGTTATTTTAACACCAGAATTGAGAGCAAAAATGGGAAAAGCTGCACTATTGGTTGCAAAATCTTGTGATTATGTAGGTGCTGGTACCGTAGAGTTTTTATTAGACAAACAACTCAATTTCTATTTCCTAGAAATGAATACCAGATTACAAGTAGAACATCCTGTAACCGAATTCATAACAGGATTAGACTTGGTAGAATTACAGATAAGGGTAGCCAGAGGAGAAAAATTAAACATTGCACAGGATTCCATAAGCATTAAAGGACACGCCATAGAATTACGCATATATGCCGAAGACCCACTAAATGATTTTTTACCCAGTGTAGGTTTTTTAGAAACATACAGCCCTCCAACTGGAAAAGGAATACGAGTAGATGATGGTTTTGAGCAAGGAATGGACATCCCTATTTATTACGATCCTATGTTATCCAAACTTATCACCTATGGGGCTAACAGATCGGAAGCCATACAACGAATGATTTTTGCCATAGACAACTACCACATAAAAGGCGTAAAGACAACGCTTCCTTTTGGTAAATTTGTTTGTCAGCACAAGGCTTTTATTTCAGGGAATTTTAACACTCATTTTGTGAAAGACTACTATAGTCCCAGCCTTTTACAGGAAGACATGAAAGACAAGGCCGCATTGGCCGCTTTGGTAGCTTTAAAATTATATCTAGAAGATAAAGCACAACTTCGTATCCCATCAATCTCATCCTAAACTATTGATATGAATCCAAAAATAGCCTATTTAAAAAAACTAAAAGAACTCGCTCATTTAGGAGGAGGACAACAACGAATAGACAAACAGCATCTTAAAAAAAAACTGACCGCTAGAGAACGTGTGGCCTACTTACTAGATGAAGGCTCATTTGAAGAAATGGGTATGTTAGTAACACATAGAAATACCGATTTCGGAACAGAAAAAGAGTTGTATTATGGTGATGGAGTGGTTACTGGTTACGGTACGATTAACAACAGGTTAGTGTATGTATACGCACAAGATTTTACTGTTTTTGGAGGTTCATTGTCTGAAACTCATGCAGAAAAAATATGCAAAGTAATGGACCATGCCTTAAAGGTTGGAGCCCCCATTATAGGACTCAATGACTCTGGAGGAGCCAGGATTCAAGAAGGTGTAAAATCACTTGGAGGCTATGCCGATATTTTTTATAGAAACGTACAAGCTTCCGGTGTCATCCCACAATTGTCCGCCATTATGGGACCTTGTGCAGGAGGCGCTGTGTACTCCCCTGCTATGACTGACTTCACCTTAATGGTAAAAGGCAGTAGCTATATGTTCGTAACAGGACCTAGCGTTGTTAAAACGGTTACTAATGAAGAAGTAAGTGCAGAAGAACTCGGAGGAGCAAGTACACATGCCTCGAAATCTGGAGTGACACATATCACCGCTGACAATGACATTGCCTGCTTAGAAGATTTGAAAAAACTATTGAGTTACCTACCACAAAACAACGAGGAAAAATCAGCAGCACTTCCGTTTGTTTTAGGAGAAGAGATACGAGAAGAACTAGAAAGTATACTTCCTGAAAATCGCAATAAGCCCTATGACATGCACCAAGTAATCTCAGGAATTATAGATTTAAACTCCTTTTTTGAAATACATAAAGATTACGCACCTAACCTCTTGGTAGGTTTTGCCCGATTGGCAGGAAAAAGCATAGGAATTATCGCCAATCAACCGAAACATTTAGCAGGATGTTTAGACGTCAATAGCTCAAAAAAAGGAGCCCGATTCACGCGTTTTTGCGATAGTTTTAACATTCCTTTACTCGTCCTCGTAGATGTTCCAGGCTTCCTGCCAGGCACAGACCAAGAGTGGAATGGAATCATCACAAATGGCGCTAAATTACTCTATGCTTTAAGCGAGGCAACGGTCCCTAGAATTACTGTAATCACAAGAAAAGCTTATGGAGGAGCCTATGACGTCATGAATTCAAAACACATAGGAGCGGATCTCAACTTAGCTTGGCCTACAGCAGAAATAGCAGTGATGGGAGCAAAAGGAGCTAGTGAAATAATTTTCAAAAAAGAAATTGCCGCAGCTGAGGATGCTGACTTAGTTCTTTCAAAAATGGAAGCTGAATATGCCGCTAAATTTGCAAATCCCTATACCGCTGCTCAACGCGGATTTATAGACGAAGTGATCCTACCAAAAACGACCCGACGTAAATTAATAAAAGCATATGCTATGCTCGAAGGAAAACGGGTACAGCAACCTAAAAGAAAACACGGAAACATTCCTTTATAATAGGACCTTGAATGACTCCTAACATCCGCTATAGCAACGAGCTCTTATTTCTGAATAATTTGTTGGAAATATTCTGATTTCAAAACGACAAGGCTTATTTTTGCCGCTTAAATAATTTATATGTTGGATTTATCTAAAGTAAAAATGGTGGTTACCGATATGGACGGTACTTTATTAAATGATTGGGGAGAAGTAAGCCCTGAATTTTTCCGTTTGTTTGCTCAATTTAAAAAACACGGGATACATTTTGTAGCCGCTAGTGGACGTCAGTATTTTAGTATGTTAGATAAATTGTACATCATAAAAGACGACATTACCATTGTTGCAGAAAATGGAGGAATGACCAATCATAATGGTGAAACTATTTCTACAAGTACTATTGCTCAAAAACAAATCAATCGCATTATTGACACCCTTAGAAAAACACCGGACACTTATAGTGTTTTGTGCGGAAAAAAAAGTGCTTATATAGAAACAACTGACGAAAAATTCATTGAAATTCTCAAAGAATATTATACGCATTTTGAATACGTAAAAGATTTAAAAAGTGTAAAAAACGATGCCATTTTTAAAGTAGCTACCTATCATTTTGAAAGCTCTTTAACACATATTTACCCGCATATACATCATTTAGAAGGAGAAAACTTAGTGAAGATATCAGGTGAAAACTGGTTGGATATTTCTTCACCAACAACCAATAAAGGCGCCGCCATAAAACACCTTCAAAAATTACTTAACATAAGTAAGGAAGAAACCATGGCTTTTGGCGATTACAATAACGATATTGAAATGTTGGAACAAGCCAGTTTTAGTTATGCGATGGAAAATGCATGTGAAGATGTATTAAAAGTTGCCAAATTCAAAACGAAAAGCAATAATGACAACGGTGTTGAATTTATATTAGACAAGCTAATCAAAGCCAAAGAATTGGCATAGAAATACCGCAATTATAGCACATAAAAAAGCTAGTAAACAATTCGTTTACTAGCTTTTTTTATATTCAATAATAGGTGTTTTAAACAATTTCTGCTGATAAACCTAGGCTTAACAGTTTAGAACATTGCGATTTTAATCGGTCATACTCTCCGGTCTTAACGGTGCATTTCCCTTTATAATGTACCAACATCGTACATTGTTCCGCTTGTTCCAAAGTATGATCACATACATCTATTAAACTATCAATCACAAAATCAAATGTATTCACATCATCATCAAACAACACAATTTCGTGGCTTCGCACTTCTTGCTCCAACACGTCTATCTCTTCCAGAATTTCAGTTTGTGTACTCATAGTTTCTATTTGTTATGCTTTATTATATTTTACTGCCACCCAATTATTACGTTCTTTAAAAGAAACTTGCGTCATTGGATATTTCGTTACTTCAGCGTCAATCACAGGGATGTCTTCTTTATAAAAACCACTTAATAACAAGGTTCCCCCTGTATTAATACAATCAATATACACTTTCATATCATTCAACAAAATATTCCTATTGATATTCGCAATAATTAAATCGTATTTTTTTCCTTTTAACAAAGAAGCTTCCCCTACAAAAACGGAAATATTACTACATTTATTGCGTTCCACATTTTCTATAGAATTTTCATAACACCATTGATCAATATCAATTGCATCGATAGGTTTTGCTCCCCTCATCTCTGCAAAAATCGCTAAGATTCCGGTTCCACAGCCCATGTCTAACACCTTTTTATCTTTCATTTCAATATCCAATAAATGTTGGATCATTAAATGCGTAGTTTCGTGATGTCCTGTACCAAAACTCATTTTAGGTTCTATGACAATATCATACTCTAAGTTAGGATTGTCGTGGAAAGGAGCACGAATACTCACGATTCCATCCACTTGTATTTGATTGAAATTCTTTTCCCATTCACTATTCCAATTGGTTTGTTCTATCTCTTCTCGCTCAAAACTAATGGTAAATTCTTCCGATCTTAATATATTAATATCTTCTAAAATTTCGGCATTCCACTCATTTTTTTGAATGTAAGCAATAACACCATCTTCATTCTCTACAAAACTTTCAAAACCGGCAAAACCAAGTTCTGCAATTAAAATTTCGGTTCCCGGTAATATCGGGTGAACCTTAAAAGTATAACCTATATAAATTGTATCCATAAGTGTGCAAATATACAACAAAAGAGCTTATGACTATTTGGAAAATCCAAACACTCATAAGCTCTAATAAAACCAAATTATTTTTTTTTACTACAATGTAGCGTCAATAATTGCTCCAAAGTCACTTGCATTTAATGCCGCTCCTCCAATTAATCCACCATCTACATCATTTTTAGAAAATATCTCTTTTGCGTTTGCAGGTTTTACACTACCTCCGTACAAAATTGAAACATTTTCTGCAACGTCATTTCCGTATTGTTCTTTTACCAATCCACGGATAAATGCATGCATGTCTTGTGCTTGTTCTGGGGATGCAGTTTCTCCAGTTCCAATAGCCCAAACTGGCTCATAAGCCAATACGATATTAGCCCATGCACTTGCCTCTAAATGAAATATTGCATTTTTTATTTGAGACTCAACCACTTTAAAGTGATTTTCTGATTTTCTATCTTCTAGTACTTCACCAAAACAGAAAATTACTTCTAAGTTATTAGCCAAAGCAGTATTTACTTTTTCTGCCAATAAAGCATCTGTTTCTCCAAAATACTCACGTCTTTCTGAATGTCCTAAAATTACCGTTTTTAAGCCAATTGAAGTTAACATCTCAGCAGAGATTTCTCCAGTAAAAGCACCGTTTTTTGCTTGGTGCATATTTTGTGCAGCTACTTCAACAGCAGAATCTTTAGCCAATTCTTGAACGTTCACTAGGTTTACAAATGTAGGTGCAACCACAACTCTTGTATTGGTTAATGTTTTTGAATTAACAGCCGCTACTAGTTCATTTACTAATGCTTTAGATTCGTTAATATCATTGTTCATTTTCCAGTTACCTGCAACTATATATTTTCTCATTTTGGTCTATTTTTAGGATCATTTCGTATCCTTATATTAATCTCACAAATATACGCTAAAAATCGATTTTAATTAATTCGATTTTAACAAAGTCACGAAAACGATTGATATTCAAATTAATGTTACATGAATCGTTTTTACTTCCTCTTAAAAGTCTATTTTTGCATTTTAAAATCACCTTATGACAACGCAAGAATTAATCGCTCAAATAAAAAAGAAACAATCGTTTTTATGCATCGGACTCGATGTAGATATGACAAAAATCCCTAAACATCTACTGTCTTGCGACGATCCTATTTTTGAATTTAACAAACAAATTATTGATGCGACTCATCATCTTGCTGTCGCCTACAAACCCAATACTGCTTTTTACGAAGCCTACGGTATTAAAGGATGGCAATCTTTAGAAAAAACCATCAATTACTTGAATGAAAAGTATCCGGAAATTTTCACTATTGCAGACGCTAAACGTGGTGATATTGGAAATACTTCTACCATGTACGCAAAAGCTTTTTTTGAAGATTTAAATTTTGATTCGGTAACCGTAGCCCCATATATGGGACAAGATTCTGTAGAACCTTTTTTAGCTTTTGAAGACAAGACTACTATTTTATTAGCCTTAACATCTAACAAAGGAGGCTTGGATTTTCAGGGATTAAAAACAGATCAGCAAGAAGTGTACAAGCATGTATTAGCAACAGCAATTACATGGAAAAACTCACAAAACTTAATGTTTGTAGTGGGAGCGACCAAAGCCGAATACTTTGAAGATATTAGAAAAATAGTTCCTAATCATTTCCTATTAGTTCCCGGTGTAGGCGCTCAAGGAGGAAATTTACAAGAAGTATGTAAATACGGAATCACAAAGGATTGTGGTTTGTTAATCAATTCTTCTCGTGGGATTATCTATGCAAGTAATCAGGAAGACTTTGCGCAATCAGCGGCTTTAAAAGCGAAAGAATTACAACTTGAAATGGCAGACATTTTAGCTGCTTTATAACGAATGAATATTTATAAAGACCAATTAGGGCGTAGCTTAGAGCTTTCAAAAACCCCTACAAGAATAATTAGTATTGTCCCTTCTATCACCGAATTATTATACGATTTAGGACTGGAAGACAACATTGTCGGAATCACCTCCTACTGTGTACATCCCTATCATTTTTCAACAACAAAAACAAGTATTGGGGGCCCAAAGAAAGTAAATATAAGCCGTGTCAAAGAATTGACTCCAGACATTATCATTTGCAACAAAGAAGAGAACACTCCAGAAATGGTTGCAGCACTCTCTGAAATAGCTCCCGTATATGTCTCTGAGGTGAATACGATTGCCGATTCATTAGAATTAATTCAACAACTAGGAAATATTCTTTCTTGTAGAACATCTGCAAGAAATTTAATATCAAAGATCAATTATAAACTGGATGATTTTAAGTTGTACATGCAGGACATGCCTAGTAGAAAGGCAGCTTATTTTATATGGGCAGAACCCTGGATGGTTGCAGCAAACAATACGTTTATCAATGAGATATTAAAATTGAATAAATTTGAAAACATCTACGAAAACTTAGATCGCTACCCTACTATTCCTTTAGAAAAAATTCGTTTTGATGGAGATCCAAGAATCGTATTACTCCCTTCTGAACCATTTAAATTTACGGATGATCATGCATTTGAAATAGCAAGTTATGCCAACAGGTCAATGACTGTTTTTGCAAATGGAGAATATTTTAGTTGGTATGGATCCCGCTTACTTAAAGCATTCGATTACTTTAAACAACTACAAGAAAAAATAGACAGCAGTTTTTAAAACTACTGTCTATTTTTTTATTATAATTAGAGACTATTAAAAAGGAATTTTTATCTTTTTAATTGATCTTGTAATGCAAATACTTTTCTTAATAAATCGGTATTTCTTGCACTCAAATTAGTTCTAATATTCTTTTCTTCTACAGCGACCATTGTAAACACACCTTTCAATGCTTGGTTCGTCACATAATCCGTTAAATCTGGGTTTACTTTTTTCACAAAAGGAACACTATTATACTTGGAAATAAGGTTTCCCCAAATTTGATCTGCCCCCACTTTTTGGAACGATTTTTTAATAATAGGATTAAATTTTTGATATAAAGAAGTGGCCGTACTACTTTTTAAATAATTAGTTGCTGCCATTTGATTTCCAAGTAATATCTGTTTTGCATCATTAAAAGTCATTCCTTTAATTGCATTTACAAATACAGGTATTGCTTCTGAAACCGCATCCTCAGCCGCTCTATTCAATACTTTTAAGCCTTCATCTGCCAGATGACTCAAGCCTATAGAACGCAATGTTTTATCTACTTTTTGAAGTTCTGCTGGCAATAAAATCTTTACCAAATCATTATTATTAAACCCATTTTTTAAGGCCAAGGTACTCACCTGTTTTGTAATTCCATTATCCAGCGCTTGCTTTAATCCTGCTCCAATTTGGAGATTCCCCAAACCTGTACTTCCTTGTGTAGGAAGTTGATTTATGACTTGTTGTAATTCGGCACAAGCCGTAAACTGAAGTAACACAATTACCATTGCAATTTTTCTCAACATACTCTTTTATTTAATTAATTCTATCTGTTTTCTTATCATAACCATAAGGACAATGCTTACAACCACTCTTACAACAATACCCTCTTTTTAAATGATACTGCTCCGTAAACACCCTAAAACCTTGATCATTTGTATAATAATCGCCCTCTTCTAAAGGTATTAATTTTTTAAATTCCATAAGGCAAAAGTATAAAAAAAGTCACAACAGTAGCCTCTTTTATCTAATTCCTATCCTAATAAACTATCTCGATAAATTTAAGCTACTATTATGACTCCACTAAAAGCCCTCCATTTACTTAGTTGGAGGATAATTTTTCATTATTTCGAAAACAAATTCTTGGATTTTCGCTTCTTTCTTTAGCACATTACCCGTTCTTGCCAGTACGCCTGAACCGATCCCTTGCCATGCCAATTCTTTTTTACGAGCATCAATCAAATCTATAAATAAGGTACCTTCTGTATAGTTGGAAATATGTGTCCCAAAATTAGGACCATAATACCATGGATGCCACATATTATAATATCCATTTTGATGAATCGTTACTTTCTGTTGTGCTTTTGTAAAAATATTAACGAGCACGTCTGGGTTTTCTGATTTTGTAAACCCTTTTGCCAACAACTCTTTCTCCACTGCTGCTAAAATCCGTTTTTTATCCAAAGACGATATCGCCACTTTATCAATTCCTTTTTTATAAAAAGCAAAAGTTTTGTATTGTGTAAAATCCGTCTTCGAATCATAATCCGAACTTACCTTTATACTTAGACAAGAAGTTAAGAAGAATGCAAATACGAATACTGAAAGTAGTTTTAAAATCTTCATTATGTTGTTTTTTAAAAGTGATACAAAAATTCATTTCTAAAATGAATCCATCCGCCTAACACCGTATTCTATAAAAGCATTGAAACGCAGTCAATTATTGCAACAACCGTGCCGAAGCACGGAATGAACACCTACCCCCTTTTCGGTATATTTGTTGTTATTCTAAAGACTATGAACATCATCATAAAGAACCTCTTTCCGGGAAATTATTGCGCAATTGCAATTTATCCTTTTATAATATTAAAAAGTGCAGACTTAACAAATGATACTATCTTAATGAATCACGAAAAGATTCATCTCCGTCAGCAAAAAGAACTTTATTGGCTATTTTTCTTTGTGTGGTATCTCCTGGAATTCTTCATTAGGCTTACAATTACACAAAATTGGGAGCGAGCCTACCGCAGTATTTCTTTTGAAGAAGAAGCCTATGCAAACGAAGGTAACTTACAGTACCTCAGTTCTAAAAAAAAATACTCTTTTTTATCGTATCTATAACTCTAAAACACCCCTACCCCATAGTCACATGTCTTCAATATAAAGAATCACATAATTAAACATTCCTTTATTTAGCTAATACGCAACAAAATCGTGGTTTTGATTCAAATAAATGACTAAATTGCCCTACAACAATACGACCTTATGACTCAACAAAAACCATATATTCCAAACAATAAAATACGAATTGTTACCGCTGCTTCTCTCTTTGACGGCCATGATGCATCCATCAATGTGATGCGACGTATCATACAAGCCACTGGAGTAGAAGTAATCCATCTAGGACACGACAGAAGTGTGGAAGAAGTTGTAAATACTGCCATCCAAGAAGATGCAAATGCAATTGCCATTACCTCCTATCAGGGTGGACACAACGAATATTTCAAATACATGTATGACCTTCTTCAAGAAAAAGGGGCGCATAATATAAAAATATTTGGTGGTGGAGGTGGTGTTATTTTACCTGCTGAAATCAAAGCATTAATGGATTATGGTATTACAAAAATATACACTCCAGACGACGGGAGAAGAATGGGACTTCAGGGGATGATAAACGACATGATTTCACAATGTGATTATCCCACAGGAGAAAAATTAGAGGGCAACATCGAAGCGCTAAAACTTCAAAACATAAAAACACTTGCCAATGCTATTTCTGCCACGGAAAACTTCTCAGAGAAACATATTGAGTTTATAAAATCTATTAAAGAGCAGGCCGCTAAATCTTCCGTTCCTGTGCTAGGAATAACGGGAACTGGAGGTGCTGGAAAATCAAGTTTAGTAGATGAATTAGTCCGTCGATTTTTACAAGACTTTCCTACTAAAAAATTAGCTATTGTTTCTGTAGACCCATCAAAACGAAAAACAGGCGGTGCACTTTTAGGGGACAGAATCCGAATGAATGCAATCAATACCGATCGCGTTTACATGCGTTCTTTAGCCACCAGACAATCCAACTTAGCCCTCTCCAAACATGTAAGTCATGCTATTGACATTCTAAAAGTAGCCAATTTTGACCTAGTGATGCTAGAGACTTCTGGTATTGGGCAAAGTGACACCGAAATATTAGACCATTCGGATGTCTCCTTGTACGTAATGACACCAGATTACGGTGCTGCTACTCAGTTGGAAAAAATTGACATGATAGATTTTGCAGATGTAATTGCACTCAACAAGTTTGACAAAAGAGGTGCATTAGATGCCTTGAGAGACGTTAGAAAACAATACCAGCGCAATCACAATTTATGGGAAGAAGACATAGATAGTATGCCTGTTTATGGTACTATCGCATCTCAATTTAATGACCCTGGAGCAAATAACTTATACCGTGTATTGATCCATAAATTGAATGAAAAAACGGCTGCGAATTTCGAAAGCACTTTCGAAATCACCAAACATATGAGTGAAAAACAATACATCATTCCTCCTAACAGAACACGTTATTTATCCGAAATATCCGAAAACAATCGAAAATACAATCAACAAAGTGCCTCACAAAAAGAGCTGGGACAAAAACTCTTTGGAATTTTTAAAACCATCTGCTCTGTAGCCAATATCACTACAAATCCTGCTCAATATTTATCAGAAAACGGATTGAAAGAAAGCGCCCTTCTTTCTGTTTTAGAAAACAAAGAAGACACCCAATTCCTACGCTTACTTTTCAAAGAATTCACACGTGTTAAAATGGATTTGAACCCTCATAACTGGAACATCATTATTGGGTGGGACAACAAAAAGAAACGCTATAAGGACGAAGACTTTATATTTAAAGTACGTGACAAAGAAATTAGAATAAAAACACATAGCACCTCTTTATCTCACACTCAAATACCTAAGATATGCATGCCTTCCTACGAATCTTGGGGAGACATACTCTTCTGGAGTCTTCAAGAAAATGTACCTGGAGAATTCCCTTTTGCTGCAGGAATATATCCATTTAAAAGAACGGGAGAAGATCCCACAAGAATGTTTGCAGGAGAAGGAGGTCCTGAACGTACCAATAGGCGTTTCCATTATGTAAGTTTAGGGATGCCGGCAAAAAGATTATCTACCGCTTTTGACAGCGTAACTTTATACGGAAATGACCCTGACGAAAGACCCGACATCTACGGAAAAATAGGAAATGCAGGTGTTTCTATTTGTTGCTTGGATGATGCAAAAAAGTTATACTCCGGATTTGACTTGACAAACCCAATGACTTCTGTATCCATGACCATTAACGGCCCAGCCCCTATGCTTTTAGGCTTTTTCATGAATGCGGCTATAGATCAAGAATGTGAAAAACACATTAAAGAACAGGGTTTAGAAAAACAAATAGACAAAAAAATAGCCGATATATTCAGTGCTAAAAACATTGAACGTCCACAATACCAAGGGACGCTCCCCGAGGGGAACGATGGCTTAGGCTTATTTTTATTAGGCGTTACGGGGGATGAAGTATTGCCCCTAGATATTTACACAAAAATAAAATTCGAAACCATTGCGAAAGTAAGAGGGACCGTACAAGCTGATATCCTAAAAGAAGATCAAGCGCAAAATACCTGTATATTTTCTACAGAATTCGCCTTAAGATTGATGGGAGATGTACAAGAGTATTTTATAAAAAACAACATCCGGAATTTTTATTCAGTATCCATTTCGGGATACCATATTGCCGAAGCTGGAGCCAATCCTATTTCTCAATTAGCATTTACCTTGGCCAATGGGTTTACCTATGTAGAATACTACCTATCACGTGGAATGGACATTAACAAATTCGGCCCCAATTTATCCTTTTTCTTTTCCAACGGAGTAGATCCAGAATATGCAGTTATCGGTCGAGTAGCCCGTAGAATTTGGTCAAAAGCCATGAAACAAAAATATGGTGCCAATAGTCGTGCTCAGATGATGAAATACCATATTCAAACCTCTGGACGCTCACTGCACGCCCAAGAAATAGACTTTAACGACATCCGAACTTCGCTACAGGCACTGTATGCTATTTATGATAATTGCAATAGTTTACATACAAATGCCTATGACGAAGCCATTACTACACCTACAGAAGAAAGTGTACGTAGAGCCATGGCTATCCAATTAATTATCAATAAAGAATTAGGACTTACCAAAAACGA
>NVRM01000114.1 GCA_002400885.1 Flavobacteriaceae bacterium | reverse complement strand
TGGCGACATAAAAACACCCCCACATCCTGTCGCCATATAAACACCCACATCGTAGCGGCAATAAATAACGTGGCGATATATAAATACCTCCCAAATCAAATAATAAGCGTAATTTTGCAATTAAGAGGTTGCCATAAACGGTTAGTCCACATGAAAATGATAAGTATTCAAAAAATAAACGTACCAGAGGATTGTAATATTATTACGAATGAATTTTACAATTACGATCCTAAAAAGGCATTTACGGAAGCCGATAATTACAGGTATTTGAGGGAAGATTTGTTTCAATGCACCTTTCCAGAGGAGAGTCTTATTATTGATTTAGGTTGGTATGGGGATCTCAAAACCAATACAGGAGAATTCAAAATAGATATTATAAAAAGTGAAAATTGGGAGATTCCTATGCACACTATTTATTCTGCATCTGTATTGGAAATCAAAGAGTTATTGGTGAAGATAATAGATTATTATTCGGGTATTGCAGAAGAGGAAGAAGAGGAAGAAGAAGCGAGTAATTAAGATAAAATTATACCAGGATTTCGTAGGCTTACATCGTGTGGCTCAATAAAATTAAGCGTATTTATAGAGGTTGTTAAAACAACAAGATATAGCGATACAATTGTTCTTCAGTATCGAATATTTTTTGTGAAAACCAAGACCTATTTCCATTTAAAACAATATAAAAAAAAGCCTTTTTCACACTTGAAAAAGGCTTTTTTTTATATTCTCTAATACCTTTTTGAAAATTAAGAGACCTTATTTGTTATTTGTTTTGAGTAAAAACTAGCCGTTTTAATAGCTTGACAGTTAGTTTTTTGAGGACTGTTTTTTCTTTAAAAAAAAATAAGTTTAAATTTAGTCAATAATTATTCTATATATTTGCCCTGTTAAACTTTAGGAGTAACTATTAAATAAATAGTTTGAGAAACATCCTTAGAACCTGACCTGGTTGATACCTGCGTAGGAAAAAGTATTAGAATGTATTTCGTACATTTCTTCTTTTTATAAGACTCTTCTCACAGCTTTTTTGGTTTACAATTTGAATAATTAACCATTATAGCAACGTATTGTATGATCACTATTCATGTAAACAAAGAGAAGATCACCTTCCAAAACCAACCTTCCGTCACGGAGGTTTTAAGTCAATTTAATGTTTCTAACAAAGGAATTGCCATTGCCATAAATGAGCAAATTGTTCCTAAAGAAAATTGGTCAAGTGTTTTACTAAACACTCAAGATCAGTTATTAATTATCAAAGCAACTCAAGGAGGATAATCCATGATGCTATTGCACGATTACTTGTTTTTATAAAAAATATTAAATTTTAAAGAAGCTCTCATGAAAAAAAAAGACAGCGCTCCCAAAAAAGGTAGCATTACTCGAAATCCTTTTCCAAGTTCAAAAAAAATATATGTTTCAGGGACTATTTACCCCGAAATAAAAGTAGCCATGCGTGAAATTGCATTGGCAGATACTTTAAATTCTTTAACCGGTAAAAAAGTAGCCAATGAGCCTATTACTGTGTATGATACTTCGGGACCATATACCGACCCATCTATTGAGATAGACATCCACAAGGGAATTAAGAAATTGAGATCCTCTTGGATTACTAGCCGTGGAGATGTAGAGCAATTGACCGCTTTTTCTTCAGATTTTTGTAATGAAAGGTTAGAGAACAAGGAATTGGACGACTTGCGTTTTTCCTTGCTTACAAAACCGATGCGTGCAAAAAAAGGGAAGAATGTTTCTCAAATGTACTATGCAAGAAAAGGGATGATTACCCAAGAGATGGAATATGTTGCCATTCGTGAAAATCAACGTATTGATGAAATGACACGTTTGTCTACTCAGCATGCAGGTGAAAATTTTGGGGCGAGCATTCCAGCTAAAATTACACCAGAATTTGTACGTGACGAAATAGCAAGAGGACGTGCTGTTTTACCTTCAAATATAAACCACCCAGAGAGTGAGCCGATGATTATTGGGCGTAACTTTTTAGTGAAGATCAATGCTAATATTGGGAATTCTGCTACGACATCTTCTATTGAGGAAGAGGTTGAAAAGGCGGTATGGGCTTGTCGATGGGGCGCGGATAATATCATGGATTTATCTACAGGAGAGAATATTCATGAAACCAGAGAGTGGATTGTTAGAAATTCACCAGTGCCTATTGGGACAGTGCCTATTTACCAAGCTTTGGAAAAAGTAAACGGAAAGGCAGAAGATTTGACTTGGGAGATTTTCAAAGACACGTTGATTGAACAAGCAGAACAGGGAGTGGATTATTTCACCATACATGCAGGGGTGCGTTTAAGATATGTACCAATGACGGCTAAACGTATTACTGGGATTGTTTCTCGTGGAGGTTCTATCATGGCGAAATGGTGTTTAGCACATCATAAAGAAAGTTTTTTATATACGCATTTCGAAGAGATTTGTGATATTATGAAAGCCTACGATGTCGCTTTTTCTTTAGGAGATGGTTTGCGTCCTGGTTGTATTGCAGATGCGAATGACGAGGCACAATTTGCGGAGTTAGAAACCTTAGGGGAATTGACAAAAATAGCGTGGAAGCACGATGTTCAAACTTTTATTGAAGGTCCTGGTCATGTGCCAATGCACAAGATTAAGGAAAATATGGACAAGCAATTAGAAATGTGTGATGAGGCTCCTTTTTATACTTTAGGCCCTTTAACTACGGACATTGCTCCGGGATATGATCATATTACTTCAGGAATTGGAGCGGCTATGATTGGTTGGTTTGGTTGTGCTATGTTGTGTTATGTAACACCAAAAGAACATTTGGGATTGCCCAATAAAAACGATGTTAGAACAGGAGTGGTGACGTATAAATTGGCAGCGCATGCAGCAGATTTAGCCAAAGGACATCCAGGTGCTCAGCACAGAGATGATGCCTTGAGTAAAGCACGTTTTGAATTTAGATGGGAAGATCAGTTTAACTTGGCCTTGGATCCAGAATTAGCACGTGAATATCACGATGAGACTTTGCCCGCCGAAGGTGCAAAAATTGCACATTTCTGTTCTATGTGTGGCCCTAAATTTTGTTCTATGAAAATTTCTCAAGAAGTACGTGATTTTGCTGCGGTGAATGAAGTTGTAGGAGATGCCGTTTTCGCCAAAGGAATGAAAGAGAAATCTCAAGAGTTTAAAGACAAAGGGAGCGAAGTATATTTATAATAAATAGGATAAAACCACTAATTTTCCATGTTAATCGTCATTAGTTCCGAAGCGGAGATTCCTACAGAAGCAATGTATATCAATCAATTGTTTGCATTGGGAATGTCGTGTCTTCACTTGCGGAAACCGATGGCGTCGGAGGAAGCGTGCCGTCGTTTAATTAATACGATCGACACGAGATACCATCAGAAAATAATGCTACATCAACATTATGGTTTGTGTAGTGAATTTGGATTGAAAGGAATTCATTTAAAAGAAGTATTCCGTAGAAGTCTGGGTAAAAAGGGAATGACTTATGTAAATAATTATCAAGAGAAAGGATTTCTCGTGACAAGTTCTTTTCATTCGTATCAGGAGCTGGAATCATGCGCCCTCTCTTTTGATTATTTTTTGTTGAGTCCTGTGTTTGATTCCATCTCAAAGAAAGGGTATAAAGGAGTTGAACTTGATGTGACCGATTCAAATAAGTACATCGTAGGACTTGGAGGAATTTCTATAAAAACAATTGCTAAAACAGTACTTCTTGGATACAAAGGAGTGGCTGTTTTAGGAGCTGTTTGGGAAAATTCGGATCCAGTATCTGGTTTTAAAGAGTTGAAAATATGTTATCAATCTAATAATTTAAACCTATGATTTATGAAAGACCTTATGTCTTAAGTATCGCGGGATTTGACCCTTCGGGAGGAGCAGGAATCACGGCAGATAGTAAAACCATGGAGGCATTAAAATGTGTTGGTTTGTCCGTTTGTACAGCCAATACCGTGCAAAACGATATTTCTTTTAAGGCCTGTTATTGGACAGAGTTACCACTAATGCTTGACCAAATTTCGTTATTATTTGAACGCTTTCCTATTGCGTTTGTGAAAATTGGAATTGTGGAAAACTGGAAGGTTTTGGACACGTTAGTTTCGGCGTTATTATTCCATCAACCCAAGGTAAAAATTATTTTAGACCCAGTTTTAAGTGCCAGTGCTAGCTATTTGTTTCACGCCGATGCATCCATTGATAATCGTGCGTTTTTAGATAAGATATTGGATAAAATATACTTGATAACTCCTAATTTTAATGAGATTAAAGGGTTGTATACGGATAAAAATATCGAGGAGACTATCGCGCATATTTCTAACAAAACACAGTTGCTTTTAAAAGGGGGACATCGAGAAGATTTCTTAGGGAAAGATGTGTTATACCACTGCAAAGGTACTGCTTTTGAAATGTACCCAAGTACTGGAGACTATTCAGAAAAACACGGAAGTGGTTGTGTCTTATCTTCGGCTATTACGTCTTATTTGGCACTTGGTTTTTCTATAGAAACAGCTTGTTTAAAAGGGAAACGCTATACGGAAAAGGTATTGAGTTCCACCACAAATTTATTGGGTTATCATGGATAAATTATATTATATCTCCCAAGGAGATCATTTAGAAAACATTAAAAATGCCTGTGAAGGAGGCCTTAGATTAGTTCAGTTAAGAGCAAAAGAAGTGTCTTTTACAGTGCATGTTCAGTTGGCTTTAAAAGTGAAGAAAATATGTGATTCCTATGGGGCCATATTGATTATTAACGATAATGTAGCCTTAGCGGAACTTATAAATGCACAAGGTGTTCATTTGGGGAAATCAGATGAATGTCCTAGGGAAGCAAGAGCTGTATTAGGAATGAATAAAATAATTGGTGCCACTGCAAATACCTATGAGGATTGTGTGGCATTGATCAATAAAAAGGTAGATTATATAGGCTTAGGCCCTTTTAGATTTACGTCTACAAAACAACATTTAAGTCCTCTTTTAGGACTCGAGGGGTATCGAAATATCCTAAAAAAATTAAGAGATAATGGATATAAAACGCCTGTATATGCCATTGGAGGAATTCAGAAGGAAGATGTGGAGGCACTTTTTAAAACAAACATTAACGGTGTTGCGGTTTCGGGTATTTTATCAGGAAAAACAACAGTAGAAATAAAATCATACTATGAGTACATTAGTAATTGCGGGTACCGAATTTAAATCGAGGTTATTTACTGGAACGGGTAAGTTTAGTCATTCATTAGTGATGGAAGAAGCCATTTTGGCATCGGGAAGTGAATTGGTAACCATGGCTTTGAAAAGAGTGAATTTAAAGGATGAACAAGACGATATTTTGTCTCACTTGACACATGATTCGATTAATTTATTGCCCAATACCTCCGGTGTAAGAACGGCCAAAGAAGCTGTTTTTGCGGCAGAACTTGCCAGAGAGGCGTTGGGGACAAATTGGATAAAGTTGGAGATTCATCCAGATCCTAAATACTTATTACCGGACCCTATAGAAACGTTAAAAGCTACAGAAGAGTTGGTGAAATTAGGCTTTATTGTACTGCCATATATTCATGCAGACCCTGTGTTGTGTAAGCGATTGGAAGATGTAGGCGTGCAAGCGGTGATGCCTTTAGGGGCGCCAATCGGTACGAATATGGGCTTAAAAACAGTAGATTTTTTAGAAATTATTATTGCGCAAAGCAATGTTCCTGTGGTGGTAGATGCTGGAATAGGTGCACCATCCCATGCTGCTTTTGCAATGGAATTGGGTGCCGATGCGGTATTGGTGAATACGGCTATTGCGGTGTCTGAAAATCCTGTGGCTATGGCGGAGGCATTTAAATTGGCAGTAATTGCTGGTAGAATGGCTTTTGAAGCAAAAATGGCACCAGTAAAAAAACAAGCGCAGGCAAGCAGTCCTTTAACCAGTTTTTTAAATTAACGACACATAAACAATCGTATGATGAAGACATTTAAAGAAGTACTAAGCGTTTGTGACTGGGAGGAAACACTCCAAAGTATTTTTGCTAAAACGGAAGCCGATGTGCTACGAGCTTTGGCAAAAAAGCACCGTGATTTAGAAGATTTTAAAGCCTTGATTTCTCCAGCGGCAAAACCGTATTTGGAGCAGATGGCACAGTTGAGCAGTGAGCTGACAAAAAAGCGATTTGGAAATACCATTCAAATGTATGCTCCTTTGTATTTGAGTAATGAATGCCAGAATATATGTACGTATTGTGGTTTTAGTATGACCAATAAAATACCGAGAAAGACACTCACAGACGCTGAAATATTAAAAGAAGTTGCCTATTTAAAATCCAAAGGTTTTGACCAGATTTTATTAGTGACTGGGGAAGCGAATAAGACTGTAGGAGTTGATTATATTAACAATGCAATTCGTTTAATGAGGAAGCATTTTTCCAATATTTCCATAGAAGTACAACCTTTAGCTACAGAGGAATATGAATTACTCATAGAAAACGGATTGCATTCAGTTATGGTGTATCAAGAAACCTATCATAAAGAAGTCTATAAAAATCACCATCCTAAAGGGAAGAAATCAAATTTCGATTTTCGTTTAGAAACTCCAGAAAGGCTAGGGAAAGCTGGTATTCATAAAATAGGACTTGGTGCCTTGTTTGGACTAGAGGATTGGAGAGCGGATAGCTTTTTTACGGCCATGCATT
>NVRM01000007.1 GCA_002400885.1 Flavobacteriaceae bacterium | reverse complement strand
CCAGAAGAATTTGGAGAGATGCTTGATACCGATGGAGATGGGATTCCAAACAGTGTAGATTTAGATGACGATAATGATGGTATTCTTGATACTGTTGAAGAAGCTACATCAACCAATGGTAAGGATACTGATGGCGATGGGATCCCAGATTCTTTAGACTTAGATTCGGACAATGACGGGATATTGGATATTGAAGAATCGAGTAATGGAGGAATAGATCTAAATGGAGACGGACGTGTAGACGGGCCGTTCGGAGCCAATGGCTTTGCAGATGAGCTTGAAACGAGTATAGATAGTGGTACTGCTATTGAGGGGCCAGTGGATACCGATGGAGATGGGATTCCAGATTTTCAAGATGTTGATTCAGATAATGATGGGATTAGTGATTTAATAGAAGGAGGGTCTGATTCGATATTAGACAAAGATAACGATGGAATGATTGATTCTTCTAATCCAGATATTGATCAAAATGGAGTGATAGACATAGTAGATCCTAATCAATCAGGAACAATCGCTGAGACTCCGGATACAGATGGAGATAATGTGGAAGATTATAGAGATTTAGATTCAGATAATGACGGATTGAATGACCTTATTGAAGGAGGCCTGCCAGATGAGGATAATGATGGCTTAGTGGATAGTCTAGGAGATCTAGCAGACGCTACCAATTTACCTGATCAAGATGGGAATGGTGTTGCTGATTATTTAGAGCCGAACAATCCTAATTTATCGACGCTTGTAGATAGCGATGAAGACGGTGTCGTGGATGGTGAGGATTCTGACGGCGATGGTATTTTAGATCATGTGGATGGACTTGAAGGGTTTGGAGATGCCTTGTCGGACGTATTGGGGGTTTCGTCACTGGTAATTGTCAATTCTTTTTCTCCCAATAATGATGGGAAAAACGAAGACTTTAGAATTGAAAACATTCTTTTTGTTGCTCCTAATTTTGAAATGGAAATTAGAAATAGATATGGAAATATTGTTTATCAGTATAAACATGATGGAGATACTTCGAAAGAACCAAAATGGTGGGATGGCTATTCGAGTGGAAGGATGACTCTGAATAGTTCTGAACTGGTTCCAGCGGGAACGTATTTTTATGTGATTAAGTTTAATGACCTTAAAAAAAATATTGCAACAGGATGGGTTTATTTAAACAGGTAGAGTAAAATATAACCAGGAGAATTGTTATAAAAACAAAAAAAAATAAAGAAAATGAAAAGAAAAATACAGTTAATTTCACTTTTGACCGTGTTGCTATGCATGAGCATTGGTTCTGCGCAGCAGAGTCCACAGTATACGCAGTATATGTATAATATGAACGTTATAAATCCCGCATACGCTGGATCCGAAGGGACGTTGAATATAGGGGTGCTTTACAGGACACAATGGGTTGGGTTTGAAGGGGCTCCTAAGACAGTTACAGCAAGTATAAATGCACCTGTAGGTAGGAATGTAGGACTTGGGTTTACTGCGATTGCTGACGAAATAGGACCTGTTAAAGAACAAAATATTTTTGCCGATTTTTCATACACAATAAAAACATCTGATATAGGGAGACTTGCTTTTGGGATAAAAGGAGGGGCTACATTCCAAAGGATTGATTTTAATAGTATGACAGCTGTAGAGGAGGAAGATTATTTAATTGACAGAAATAATGTGAATAATATATACCCAAATGTAGGTGTAGGAATATTTTATTATGGAGAAAGATTTTATACAGGTTTTTCTATTCCTAATATGTTAGAGACGCTTCATTTTGAGAAAAAAGATGGTATGATTAGTAATGCATGTGAAAAAATGCATTATTTTTTTACAACAGGATATGTGTTTGATGTTTCGGAAAATTTAAAGTTAAAGCCGTCATTATTTGCCAAAGCAGCTATGGGAGCCCCCGTTTCCATAGACGTATCATTTAATGCACTTATAAATGAAAAGTTAGAGTTCGGACTTTCATATCGTTTGGATGATTCTGTAAGTGCAATCGTAAGTTTGTTTGTGCAATCAAATTTTAGGATTGGCTATGCCTACGATTATACAATATCTAATTTTAGTAATTATAATTCTGGAACGCATGAAATAATGTTACACTATAACGTGGATAATTCAAGACAAGGTAAATCCCCTAGATTCTTTTAATAAAAATACACTATGAAAAAATTGATACTATTACTCTTTGTTTGTTGTCTAGTTGTGCAAGAGAGTCAATCTCAGAATAAAGATATTTATACCATTCGAAATATTGAAATTAATAATAAACTGTCAAATTTTGGCACATCATATTTCGGAAATGATAAAATTGTTTTTGCATCTCCTCGTAAAAAAAGTTTTATTATAAATAATACTTGGAAACCTAACGGGCAGGGATACTTAGATTTGTTTGTTGGCGATATGATGGAAAATGGTGAAATTGAAAATGTAAAGAAGCTCTCCAATAAGTTAAATTCCAAATGGCATGAGGCAAATGTGGTTTTTTCAAAAGATCTACGTACGGCCTATTTTACACGTAGTAATTATTTTAAAGGAAAATACAGAAAAGATAAGAATGGAATTAATAATTTAAAAATGTTTAAGGCGACTATAAATAGCAAGGGAGCATGGATAAATATTACCTCGGTTCATTTTAATAGTGATGAATACTCCGTAGGACACCCCGCTTTATCTCCCGATGGTAAGACCATGTACTTTGTTTCTGATATGCCGGGAACAATTGGAGGTACTGATATTTTCAAGGTAGATGTTTATTCAAATGGATCCCTTGGAGCTCCTGTAAATCTGGGAGGAATTATAAATACACTAGGAAAGGAAATGTTTCCCTTTATAAGTGAGACAGGTGTACTTTATTTTTCTTCTGATAAAAGAAAAGAAGGCTTGGGAGGGCTTGATATCTATCAAGTAGCTATTGGTAGTTCGGAGACTCCTGTAAATCTAGGATCTCCAATCAATAGTGTGAAGGATGATTTTGCATTTATTGTAAATAATACGGATAAGAATGGGTATTTTTCTTCAAATAGACTGGGAGGGAAAGGTGATGATGATATTTATTTTTTCAAGCTAGAAAAAGTAATAGAAGCAGTAAAAGAAATGAAATGTCAACAGTTAGTTACGGGCTTAGTACTGGATAAAAATAGTAAAAACAGAATTCCAAATGCAACAATAGAAATTATTAGGAAAGGTAAATCTATCGAGACGATTACATCAGATGAGCGTGCTAAATTTTCTTTCAAGGCAGACTGTTCTTCTGAATATAAACTCGAAGCGAGTAAGGATACTTATGAGTCCAATACGATTGTTTTTGATACGTCAAAGGATTCAGATTCTCAGTTGGTTTTAAATATCGAATTAGAAAAAAAACTTCATGGTTTTGTTATTTCGGATGATACTATAAAAATCAAAATAAATCCTATTTATTTTGATCTAAATAAATTTGAAATACGAGATGATGCTGCTTATGAACTCATTAAGGTGATTGCTATTATGAAAAAGTATCCAGGGTTAATAGTAGAAGGAGGTTCTCATACAGATAGTAGAGGTTCTGATTCTTATAATAAAAAATTATCAACACGTAGAGCGCAATCTACAGTCGATTATATTGTAAGTCATGGCATTGCTTCCTATAGGATTATTGCTCGTGGTTATGGAGAAAGTCGTTTAGTAAATAATTGCTCAAATAAAGTGAAGTGTGAAAATTATGAACATCAATTAAATCGTCGTACCGAATTTGTAGTGTTGAATCCCGAGATATTAAATAGGTAGAATATAGTATATATTTTAAAAAGTCTCTGATGTTATGTCAGAGGCTTTTTTTGTGTTTTAGAGGAACTGTATAGAAGGTGCTTTAGTTTTTACTCACAAAAAAAAGGAACCACAATTAAATGCAGTTCCTTTTCTATAATTTTATAAGTGTTAGCTTTAAAGAATCGAATCCTTTATCTAATATCTCAATACTCACCTCTAATATCTAGCCTAGGGTTACAAACAAACCTTCAGCTGTTTTGGCCACTTTGGTTAAGTTGAATTTACCTAAGCCTTTAATGGTTTTATCCCATTTTTTATTGCTCAATCCACTTTCAGTTTTTAAATCATCCAACGCTATTTTCTCTGCTTTTTGAACAATGGCTAATACCATTTTTTCATCATCGTTTAATTCAACTGTCGGTGCTTTCTTCTCTGGTTTCATTTGAGGGAAGAATAACACTTCTTGAATAGAGGCATTGTTAGTCATAAACATCACCAAACGGTCTATTCCAATTCCGATACCAGAAGTAGGAGGCATTCCATATTCTAATGCACGGATAAAGTCTTGGTCAATAAACATCGCTTCGTCATCTCCTTTTGCAGACAAGGCCATTTGCGCTTCAAAACGTTCACGTTGGTCTATAGGATCATTCAGTTCAGAATAGGCATTGGCCAATTCTTTTCCGTTGACCATCAACTCAAAACGCTCTGTTAATTCAGGGTTATCTCTGTGTTCCTTTGTTAAAGGACTCATTTCTTTCGGATAATCAGTAATAAATGTAGGTTGGATATAAAAACGTTCACAGTTTTCTCCAAACAATTCATCAATCAATTTACCAACACCCATGGTTTCGTCCACGTCCATTTTTAATTTTCTACAAATATCACGCAATTGGAATTCATCCATTCCTGCTACGTCATAACCTGTATGGTCTTTAATGGCTTGTAGGATAGGTATACGTGCATAAGGCGCCTTAAAGCTTACTTTATGTTCGCCGATCATCACCTCAGAGGTATCGTTACAATCTACACAGATTTTCTCTAATAATTCCTCGGTCATATTCATCATCCAGTTGTAGTCTTTATAAGCTACATACAACTCCATAACGGTAAATTCTGGATTGTGGGTACGGTCCATTCCTTCGTTTCTAAAGTCTTTTGCAAACTCATAAACGGCGTCAAAACCACCAACAATTAATCTTTTTAAGTATAATTCATTCGCAACTCTTAAGTACAAAGGCATGTCTAAAGAATTGTGATGTGTAATAAACGGACGTGCAGCTGCTCCACCAGGAATAGGTTGTAATACAGGAGTCTCCACTTCTAAATAACCTCTTTTGTTGAAAAATTCACGCATAGAATTGGTGATTTTTGAACGTTTGATAAAGGTTTCTTTAACATGGTCGTTTACAATTAAATCTACATAACGTTGACGGTAACGCGTTTCTGGATCAGAAAACGCATCATGTACTTTACCATCGGCATCTGTTTTAACAACAGGCAGAGGTCTTAATGATTTTGTTAATAAGGTTAATTTTTTTACACGTACAGAATATTCTCCTACTTTGGTCTTAAAAACGTCTCCTTCTATTCCAATAATATCTCCCATATCCAATAATTTCTTGAATACGATATTGTACATGGTCTTGTCTTCTCCTGGTGCAATTTCATCTCGGTTGATGTAAATTTGCATACGGCCAGAAGCGTCTTTTAGTTCAGCAAAGGAAGCTTTTCCCATAATACGTCGACTCATCAAACGCCCAGCTAAAACTACCTTCTTCCCCTCAAACTTCTCAAAATCCTGCTTTATCTCCTCGATAGTTGCGGTGGTTTTAAATTCTGCTGCTGGAAATGGATCAATACCCAAGTCACGTAGTTTCTGTAGCGATTCTCTTCGTACAATTTCTAATGCTGATAACTGCATGTTACTAAATTTTAATGTTATTTTACTAATAGTTGCCAAAGATACAATCTATATCATAAACCGCCCGTGAAAATTAGAGTTCTCTTTCATATTACACGGATTTTTTACTTTTGTTAATTCTGATGTTTTTCTATGAATAGGAGAGGGCTATATAACTGAAATAATTCAAAATAAATCATTGTTTTTAAAATTATAGTTGGTAGTTTTAATAAAAGGCGTATCTTTGCCTACCCAAGATTAATTTCTTGGTTTAGTTGTGTTGTTTGACATCGAGAGATGTCACGGTTTGAAAAAACCAATGGAAAGCTTCCCGAAAAACCGGGACGCTTTTTTTATGCCGTAGATTTAGATTTGAGATAGGATTCGGGCGTTAGAAACCGATAGACACGAAAAAGAGTTTAAAGACAGGAATCAAGACACGAAGCTTTGTGTGGGATGGTCTTTTAAGGGCTTTTATACTATTTACTTCCGGAAATAAGAGACAGGAGTTAGGACGCGTATCTTTGTGGAGGATTGTGGACAAGAAGCGCTGAATCGAATAGTCTTGTATCCAGTACCCTCACTCACGAAACTTTGGCAATCTCACATCTAAAATCTCACATCTAATATCTATTTACAACCCGAAAATCTCCCGATATTCCCACAATTTCATCACATACAAGCCTAAGAATATACTCGCGACTATAAATTTCAGAAAAGCAGAGGTTATAAAACCTAGAAAAGAGCCAAATGCAGCTTTGGTGGCGCGTTTTTTATCATTGCGATCATAGATCATTTCGCCTACAAAGGCACCTACAAAAGCCCCGATTAGAAAACCAAAAGGGATCGGAGAGAACAGTCCTACAATTAATCCAACCGTGGTTCCTATAACACCGTATTTACTGCCTCCAAATTTTTTAGTTCCCATGGCAGGAATCATATAATCCAATATCCAAATAAGAATGGCAACGGCTAGTGTGATGCCTAAAAACAGCCAGTTCATAGGAACGGTGTCCGTTAAGTGCAATAATAATAGTCCAACCCATCCAGTTATTGGACCTGGAAGTACGGGTAAAAAAGCACCGATAATGCCTACAAATGCAAATATTAATCCTAAAACTGCTAAAATTATATCCATGAACTGTCTTTTTATATGCTGAATTTAGGTCAAAAATCGTACAAATATTTAAGGTGTGCAATACAGTTTAAATATATTTATAACTAAAAGATTAGTTTAAACTAATCTTTTAGTTATATTTGTAGTGTTGAAAAACAGCTTATTATGAAAAACAGTAAACAATTAACAAAGGCGGAAGAGCAATTTATGCAGGTATTGTGGGAGTTGAAGTCGGCTTCTGTAAAAGAAATTATTGCCGAATTACCAGCGCCAAAGCCAGCATATAATACGGTATCTACTATCATTAGAATTTTGGAAACAAAAAATTTTGTTGGGCATACAGCGAAGGGTAGAGGCTATGTATACCATCCTTTGGTAGAAAAAGAATCTTATAGTAACCAATCGTTACATAAACTAGTGGATGGCTATTTTGATGGCTCATTTAAAAGTATGGTTTCCTTCTTTGTTAAGAAAAACAACATGGATATGTCAGAACTAGATGATATTTTAAGGATGATAGGGGATGAAAAGAAGGTAGAATAACGTTTAAAAGCAGCATTCCTTTAGTGAAGGATAACTATTACACAAAACATTGAATTATGATTAATTATATACTACAAGTCGTTTTTATACAAGTATTGTTTTTAGGGGTTTATGATTTGTTTTTGCAGAAGGAAACTTTTTTTAAGTACAATAGATGGTATTTAATAGGGACTCCATTCCTTTCGTTTTTTATTCCATTCATTCAACTGTCTAGTTTAAAGTATGTAGTGCCTAAGGATGTTGTTTATCAATTTCCAACGGTGATGTTGGATCCTCAAAGTACTATAGAAGCTACGGAAATATACCAATCTATAAATTATTTTGGGTTTCTGTTTTATGCGGGGGTCGTGGTATGTACGTTGGTTTTTTGTATAAAATTATTCCGAATCATACGTTTATTACAGCAAAGTAAAATCGTAAAAATGCAAAATTATAGTTTGGTTTTACTACAAGGCAAGGAGTCTGCATTTTCGTTTTTTAGCTATATTTTTATTCATCAAAAACTGATGAAAGAGGAACAATTGCAAGTTGTTAAACATGAGTTGGTACATAGTAAACAACTACACACCTTAGATCTGTTGTTCTTTGAAATATTGAAGATCGCCATGTGGTTTAATCCGCTAATTTATGTGTATCAGCATAGGATTACCACGGTACATGAATACCTCTCTGATGCAGAAGTACTCAAAAACACCAATAAGCAACAATATTTTAACAATCTATTAGCCCATACATTTAACGTAGAAAACATTTCGTTTGTCAATCAGTTTTACAAACATTCATTATTAAAAAAACGCATCATGATGATTACAAAAAACAAATCAAAAAAAATGAAACAATTAAAGTATTTATTACTAGTTCCTGTGTTGTTGAGTATGCTTATTTATACTTCTTGTGAGAAGGAAGTAGATGTTCAAAATATCGTAAATGAGGCTCAAGAAAATCAAGGGAAACTTATTTCAAGTGGTGATTTTCATATTTTCATTGGAAATGTTTTTAATGGGGAAATAATTCCTGAAAAAGACATGACAAAAAAGGAACTTAAAACTATGGAAAAATGGAAAGAGGGTGGCTCTCCAATAGAAGGAAGAGAAGTAACTTTTAAATTAAGTCCAGAAGGGAAACGTGTATGGCATTTTTATGTAAATAAAAACAATGTATCTAGGGAGTTAAGTCCAGGAAGGCTACAGCGAAAAAGAGAAGAAATGGAAGAAAAAACAAAGGACTACCTTCCTTTTGCTACAATAGATCAAGCTCCTATATATCCTGGCTGTGAAGATGCGGAAAACTCAAAGCAATGCCTATCAGAAAAGATCGATGCTTTTGTAAAACAAAATTTTAATAGAGATATAACTAAAGGCTTAGGAATAGACCCTGGTGTGAAGCGTATTTTTGTCATGTTTTCTATAGACAAAGAAGGGAATGTTGGGACTGTACGTTCCAGAGCACCTCATAAAAAGTTACAAGAAGAGGCTATAAGGGTTATTAATGCACTTCCAAAAATGGCACCTGCATTCCATGACGGAAAACCTGTAGGTTTGAAATACTCTTTACCTATAGCATTGAGAGTAGAATAACTGTTTCTCCCAAAATCAATCTAAATAAGTAGCATTGATTTTGGGTTTTTTTTTGGAGGATTAATTGAAAAAATTATGAGAAAGATATTTTATTGTTTTTTTATTTTCTGTTGTGTAAATACCTGGTCCCAGGATCTTGAGATTTATGAAGGAAATCAACAAGGTAATTACAAAACACGTTTATTGGAGTTGAATGCAAATGAACATCCTATACTTAAGGGTTTTACGGAAAAAGCAGCGATTTACCATCAAATTGGATATTATAACAAGGCTATTTACAATTATAAAAAAGCGTTAGAATTAGGATCGATAGATGCTATCCAATTAAAATTAGCACAAAGTTATCATGCAGCCGGTATGGCTAAAGAAGCCATTAATTTGTACGAAGGGGTGTTTGTAAAGGATTCTTCTAACCTTATGGTCGCAAGCCGGTTGGCGCGACTATATAGCAGTACGCGTAAAAAGAAACAGGCTGTTAAACTGTATCAATATCTGATTAAAAATGATCCGTCAAACCCGTATTATTCGTATCGTTTAGCAAAAATATTCAAGAAACAAGGCCGTTTTTATGCTTCGGGAGAATTGTTTTTAGAAACCTTTAAAAAAGACTCAGCACATATTTCAAGTATTTTTGAACTCGCTAAATTTTACAAGCTTTTACGTTTTAAAGATTCTACAGAACTTTTCATAGATAAAGGCCTAGCGTTAAATAGAACACATTTAAATTTTTTACAAATGAAGGCCTCCTTTTTGTACAAACATAAAAGGTATAAGGAGAGCATTCGGTATTGTAATATGCTGGACAGTCTGCGTTTTTCAAATGCTACCGTTAGTAGTTTAAAAGGGGCTTGTTTTGAAAAAATGAACCAATTAGACAGTGCACAGGTGTATTATGGGAAAGCTGTTCGTATGGACAAGACAAGTATGGACTATGCATTTAAACTGGCAAATATATATCACAAAAATAAAAACCCTAAACAGGCGAAGCTTATATTAATGATTGCCTTGTTTGGTGCGGAACCGGATTTTAGTGCTCCTCAATTTTTGTATGCTACCATTTATCAGGAAGAAGGAAAATTGAAGGAAGCAATCCTATATTTTAAGAAGTCCTATCAAAGTGGAACACGGTTTTATAAGGGTTTATTCCAATGGGCAGTAACATCAGAGGCCTATTATAAGGATAAAAAAATAGCCTTTGATTTGTACGTGAAATATATAGAAAGGTTCGAAAGTAAAGATTTAGTGCTTACTAAATATGCGAAACAACGCATAAAAATAATAAGAAAAACACTATTTTTAAAAGGGGAAATTTAAAAGAAAGATGTCTTGTGTTCTGAGTGGAGGAGGACTGTTATAACGATAATGAAATCACCTTGAGTTGGTTTTCCTAATTCAATAAATAACGGTATGCGTAAAATCAAAAGAATGAGTGTATATTTGCAACGGTTAATAGTGGGCGGTCTATTGTTAATGTTGTTTAAAAGATTCAACACTTAATTCAAATCATATATTTCTTGACACACTATCTTAATAAGAGTCTTTTTCTTGTGCTTATTTGTTTCACTTTGACATTGAGTTCAGAGATGTTTGCAAGAGCGCATAGAATTATTATCCCATTAGACGTGAGGTGGAATATGGGGGAGGGGATGGCTAGTATGTTTTTTCATGATTCTATTTCGAAGTCAGGCCGTGTTTTACATGGTCCGTTAAAGTTTAAGTATGACTCATTGGTTTCCAAATTACAGAAAACGCAATCAGGTAGTTTAGTTTTTGAAAGGTCAAATTTTGATGATTTAGAGTTATTGTTGCTGGAAATAGAGGATGAAGTAATACTGCTAGAGAAACAAAAAACGAGAAACACCTTCCTGTTTTTCTTACTACTATCGGTGCTTTTTAGTTGGTTTATATTTCGAAAAAAGATCCTTTTTTTTAAAAAAACTTCTTTGAGTATTGCAAGGAAGGGAAAGGTGAAATTAGTCCAAGAAAACACTAAAAGTTGCGTTCATATCTCTGATGAAACAATGGAGATACTTTCTTTTTTATTGACGAAGTTCGAGAAAGAACAAGGGTTTTTAGAAAAATCGATGACCTTAACTTCATTGGCTCAAAAACTCCATACAAACTCTACCTACTTATCCAAAGTAGTGAACCATTGCAAAGGTGTTAATTTTAGTGCTTATTTGAATGATTTACGTATTTGTTATATCATTGAACAATTAAAATTAAATCCTATGTTGTCTCATTATACCTGTAAGGCATTGGCGGAGGAGGCCGGTTTTAAAACCAGAGAATCTTTTACCAAGGCTTTTTGTAAAAAAGTTGGAGAGCCCCCTGCAATGTATATTTCTAAAATGGAAAACACAGGTGTATAGTTATTTAATGAGTTCGTTTTGCTTTTCTTGAGCGTTCGCTTTATTTGTTGTATTTTCACATAGAAAATTAATATGCATGCCAAAGAAAATCCTTTTATCTATCCTTTTTTTATGTAGTATTTGGAGCTGTAATAACTTCGATGATAAGCAAGCGAGAACGATCTCTGATGCGAGAGTACTTGATACAATCATTGATTTAAAACAAGTGGATTTCTATCCTATGTATGCAGTTTGTAGTACTTGTACTTCTAAAGAAGCCCAATGGAAATGTTCCCAGGAAATTCTGATGAATTACATTAGAGATTGTGTTGCAGGTTTTCACTATTCTTCTTCTCAAGATTTGAACGATACAATAATCATCCAGTTGCATATCTCTAAAAAGGGGGAGGTGGTCTTGTTACCTTTGGCTTCAAAAAACGCCAAAAAATTAGGTCAAATTAAACGTATGCTATTGCAATGTGCGGATAGTATACCTTTAATTCAACCTGCTATTAAGCGTGCAATTCCTGTTTCCAGTACTTTTACACTCCCTGTAATTATAAAGAATTAATCATTTAAGGTTGCCCATAATTTATCTTTCAATTCCACCAATCCTTTGTTGATTGCTGAAGAGATAAAAATAGTATCAATACCTTCTGGTAATTCTTTGGCTATTTCTTCTTGTAATTCATCATCTAATAAATCACATTTAGAAATGGCTAATAAACGTTGCTTGTCCATTAATTCTGGATTGTGCTGTTTAAGTTCGTTCAATAATATATTGTACTCTTTTATGATATCCATGCTATCTGCAGGGATTAAAAAGAGTAGGGTAGAGTTACGTTCTATATGTCTTAAGAAGTAATGACCTAAGCCTTTTCCTTCAGCAGCTCCTTCTATAATACCTGGGATATCGGCCATTATAAATGACTTGTATCCACGGTATTCTACAATTCCTAAATTAGGTTTTAAAGTTGTAAATGGATAATCACCAATTTTTGGTTTTGCAGAAGTTAGTACGGATAATAAAGTAGATTTTCCTGCATTAGGAAATCCTACCAACCCTACATCGGCTAATACTTTTAATTCCAATTGAAACCACCCTTCTTGTCCCTCAATTCCTGGTTGTGAGTACCTAGGTGTTTGATTTGTAGGTGATTTAAAGTGAGCGTTTCCTCTTCCTCCTTTTCCTCCAGGTAACAATATTTGTTCTGAATTTTCTTTAGTGATTTCAAAAATCACTTCCAACGTATCTCCATCACGGATAATAGTTCCTAAAGGTACATCTATATAGATATCGCTACCTTGTTTACCTGTACTTTCAGATTTACCTCCAGAACCACCTGGATCAGCTTTAAAGTGTTGTTTAAATTTCAGGTTAAATAATGTCCAAGAATTAGGTTCGGCACGTACAATAATATGTCCACCTCTACCACCATCTCCTCCATCTGGTCCACCTTTATCGATGTACTTCTCACGGTGTAAGTGCATTGATCCTTGCCCTCCATGTCCTGAAGATGCGTGTATTTTTATATAGTCTACAAAATTCCCTTCTGTCATTGTCTTAAAATTAAAAAAAACTGTTTAATCGCACAAAGGTACAATTAAACAGTTTATATTATGTGATTTAGAACTAAAGATTGTCAATAACCTCGCTCAGTCTTGCTGTAATATCAGTTACAAGTCCTACACCATTAATACCAAAGTATTTATGTTGTTCTGAATAGAAATCTTTTAACATTTCTGTTTTTGTGTGATATTCATGGAAACGGTGTCTGATTTTTGCTTCGTCTTGGTCATCAGGTCTTCCACTTGTTTTTCCACGCTCTAAAATACGTGTTACAAGCGTTTCTTCTGGTACTTCTAAAGCTACCATTCCGCTTAAGTGTTCTCCTTTGTCCGTTAAGTATTTATCTAAAGCTACTGCTTGGGTAGGGGTTCTTGGGAAACCATCAAAAATAAATCCATTTGCATCTGGACTTTTTTCGATTTCCGTTTGTAGCATGTCGATCGTTACGTTGTCTGGTACAAAATTACCATAATCCATAAAAGATTGTGCTAGTTTTCCTAGTTCGGTCTGTCGTTTAATGTGGTCGCGGAAAATATCACCTGTCGATATATGGACAAGGTTATACTTTGCTTTTAATATGGCCGCCTGAGTTCCCTTTCCAACTCCTGGAGGACCAAATAATACAATGTTTTTCATTTTAGGCTTTGTTGTTAGTTGGTAAATTGCCGCAAAATTTCTTCCTAGATTGTCGTAGTCCAATCCATAACCAACGATGAATTTATCTGGAATTGACATCCCAATGTGGTCTATCGGTAATTCCTTTCTAAATACATCCGGTTTGAAGAATAAGGTGGCAATTTTTAATTGTTTTACTTTTTTGTCACTAAATATTTTATAGATTTCTTCTAGGGTATTCCCAGTATCTATAATGTCTTCTAAGATAACGACGATGCGTCCTTCTAAATCTTGATTTACTCCTACTAATTGCTTCACAGCACCAGTGGAAGAGGTACCCGTATATGAGGCTAGTTTTACAAACGAAACTTCACAGTTCCCGGGGTATTCACGAATGAAATCTGCCATATACATAAAGCAACCATTTAAAATCCCTATAAAGATAGGTGTTTCGTTCTGGTATTCTCTCCCTATGTCATGGGCCATTTTTTTTACAACAGCTTGGATCTTGTCCTCTGAAATGTACTGTTTAAAATATTTATCGTGAAGTTTAATAATACTCATATGCTGACTTTGCTACAAAGTTAATAATCAATTGTTAAGATGGAAATGAATTCCACCTATACTTGCTAATTTGAAATACAAAAACCGTCTTGATGTATCAAAACGGTTATTGTTATATAAAGTGTATGTTTTTACTGCTTCTTGGTAATCTTCTTTACGGTATCGTACATAATAGGCGATGCAATAAATAAAGATGAGTAGGTACCTACAACAACTCCTACAATCAATGCAAACATAAATCCTTTGATAGAGTCTCCTCCAAAGAAGAAGATTGCTGATAGCACTACCAAGGTAGTTAATGAGGTGTTAATGGTACGTCCTAACGTACTACTTAAGGCTTTATTTACAACCGTTGCAAAGTTTCCTTTATTATCCAATCCGCTAAATTCACGAATTCTATCAAAGATAACTACCGTATCATTCAATGAATATCCAACTACGGTTAAGATGGCTGCAATAAATGACTGACCAATTTCCATATCGAAAGGTAGGATTTTGTAGAAGATACTAAATACTCCCATTACGACTAATACATCGTGGAATACCGCAACTACGGCTCCTAAACTGTATTGCCATTTACGGAAACGGAATAAGATGTATAAGAATACAAAGAATAAAGATCCGAAGACCGCCCATTTAGCAGATGTTTTAATATCATCGGCAATGCTTGGTTCTACTTTAATACGACTCATTACACCAATTTTCTGTCCGTCAAAACCTCCTGTGAAAGTGGCTAAGTCAGTACCTGCTGGCATGAATTGTTTTAAGTTGGTGTAAAGTATGTTCATTACTTCATCATCAATCTTATTTCCTTCTTCGTCGATTTTGTATTTGGTCGTGATTTTTAATTGACTTACATCACCGTAGGTTTTAACTTCTGGAGAACTTCCAAAAGCTCCTTTTAATGCATCAGATACATCTGTAGGCTTTATAACTTTATCGAATTTTATTACATAGGTACGTCCACCTACGAAATCTACACCGTAGTTTAAACTATTGGTGAATAAAGATACCAAACCAGCAAGAATAAATACCGTTGATAAAATATAGGCAATTTTACGTTTCTTTAAGAAATCTACATGTACGTTTCTAAACCACGTTTTAGTGATATTTGTAGTGAAGGTAAATTTCTTTCCTTTTGCTGCATACCAGTCTATTATTAAACGGGTGATGAAAATAGCAGTAAATAAAGAAGTAATGATACCTACAATTAAAGTATAAGCAAATCCTTTTACAGGTCCTGTTCCAAATAAATATAAGATTACCCCTGTTAATAAGGTGGTGATATTTGCATCGATAATAGCAGACAAGGCTCCTTTTACACTAAAACCATGTGAGATAGATTCTAATAATCCACGTCCTTTGGCTAATTCTTCCTTGATACGTTCAAATATAATTACGTTCGCATCTACAGACATACCTATGGTTAGGATAATCCCTGCAATACCAGGCAATGTTAATACCGCTCCAAAAGAAGTTAAGATACCAAAGATGAATAGTAAATTCACGGCTAAGGCAACGTTGGCCATTAATCCAGCTTTACCATAATAGAAAACCATCCAAAGTAATACCAGTACTAAGGCCAATGCAAATGATAATAAAGAACTATCGATCGCTTCTTGTCCCAATGATGGTCCAACAACTTCTGATTGAATAATATGTGCTGCAGCTGGTAATTTACCCGCTTTTAATACGTTTGCAATATCTTGTGCTTCTGTCACAGTCATGCTTCCTCCAGAGATAGAAGTACGTCCTGTAGTAATAGGGTCATTTACATGTGGAGCAGTGTATACATAGTTATCTAAAACAACGGCTACAAACTTCCCTGAATTCTCAGTGGTCATTTTTGCCCATAATTTAGTTCCTACAGAATTCATAGTCATGCTTACTTCTGGACTAGAACCGTATTGGTCATAGGTCTGAGAGGCATCATCGATTACGTCTCCTTCAATTGGTGCTACATCATCTCTGTTAGATTTGATGGCGTACAAATTGATTAAGTCTTTCTTTTCTCCATTAATTAAAGTTCCAGTGAATGATTTAGCATCCCATAAAAACTTTACATATTTTAACTCGTTAGGTAATAAATGTCTTACCTCTTTTAATGCAAGATATTTGTTTACTGTTGCGGTATCAGATACGGCAGCATTTCCGATAATTGAACTTACCTGTGCAGCGCTCTGTGCGAAGTTAGGTGAGAATACAGCAAATAAATTATTTACTTTAGTTACCGAAGTAGAATCTGTATCAGCTCCTAATAAGTCTTCTAATTCTTCTTCTTTTGTTTTTTTAGTTGGAATAGTGTCATCCTCTTGAGCTACAGAAGCTTCAATAACACCATTTGCTTGGAATAAGAAGTTTTGAATTTCTTGGTTGGTAAACACTTCCCAGAATTGTAATTCGGCAGTACTTTGTAATAAACGTTGAACACGTTCAATATCTTTAGCTCCTGGTAATTCAATTAAGATACGTCCAGATTGTCCAATACGTTGAATCTTTGGTTGTGTAACTCCAAATTTGTCAATACGACTACGCAATACCTCAAAAGCAGTATTTACAGATCCTGTAACTTCGGCTTCTATAATTGGTTGCACTTCGTTGTTTGACATTTTAAAGTTAATTTTCTCACGCAATGATTTGTTTCCAAATATGCTAGGATCACTTAACTTTACCTTTCCAGCACTTACTTCTTCAAATTCTTGGAAGAATAAGTCTAAAAATGTTTCGTTACTCTTTTTTTGAAGTGCTGTAGCTTTTGCTAAAGCCTCATTAAAGGTTGCGTTTTTAGATTCGTTAGATAAACCAATCAAAATATCTTTTACAGATACTTGTAAAATAGCGTTGATTCCTCCTTTTAAATCCAACCCTAAATTGATAGACTTATCTTTAATTTCGTTGTAGCTAAATTGAGAGAATCCTAAATCAATGATAGGTAAATTCGAAACTGAGTCCAAATATTTTCTTTCTAATTTTGCTAATTCTTTACCGTCTTCCGTTTGAGAGGTTGCGTAAATCTTTGCTTTATTCTCAACACCATTTGTGAAATAAGTAAATGATAATTGGTATAAACTTACTATTCCAAACAGAATAGCGAATAACTTGATAAGTCCTTTGTTTTGCATTATAATCTTATTTATTAAAACTTGAATTTGTAAGAAACGTGCAAATATATGATTTCAGACCACAAAAGCCAATACTTTTAGTGTTTTTCTCCCCTTATTTTCTTATGCAATATTTTATAATGAATCCAAGTGTTGATTTCACTATATTTGTTGTCGCGATTTTATGTTTTTAAAACTTACTTTTATGGAAGTAAGAATGCATTCTAGAGTGTTTGCCGAGAAGCATATCGCCGTTATTTAATAAAAATCATTAAAGTCAGGATTTATGAAGTATCTGAGTGACATAGAAATAGCTCAAAATAAAGAGTTAATTCACATAAAAAATATTGCAAAAAAGTTGAATATTGAAGAGGATGATTTGGAAATGTACGGTAAGTATAAGGCCAAATTACCTTTGAGTTTGATTGATGAGGAAAAAATTAAAAACAACAACTTAGTTTTAGTTACAGCCTTAACTCCTACGCCAGCAGGTGAAGGTAAAACCACGATATCTATTGGTTTAACGGAAGGGTTGAACGCGATTGGAGAGCAAGCAACAGTGGTGTTAAGAGAACCTTCTTTAGGTCCTGTTTTTGGGATTAAAGGAGGGGCTGCCGGGGGTGGTTATTCTCAGGTAGTACCTATGGAGGATATCAATTTGCATTTTACAGGTGATTTTAATGCCATCGAAAAAGCGAATAATCTATTGTCTGCCTTAATAGATAATAACCTTCAGAGTAGTGTTGGGAATTTAAATCTTGATGCACGTACTATATTTTGGAAACGTGTTATTGATATGAATGACCGTGCATTACGACAAATTACCATCGGTTTAGGTGGGACAGCTAATGGTGTTCCTAGAGAGGATGGATTTAATATTACTCCAGCTTCTGAAGTAATGGCTATTTTGTGTATGGCTTCAGATTTTTCTGATTTGAAACAGCGTTTAGGAGATATTTTTATTGGATTTACATTGGATAAAAAAGCTATTTTTGCACGCGATTTGAAAGCGGAAAATGCCATGGCTATTTTATTGAAAGATGCCATTAAACCTAATTTAGTGCAAACATTAGAAGAAAATCCTGCAATTATTCACGGTGGTCCTTTTGCAAATATTGCCCAAGGAACAAATTCTATTATTGCGACTAAGATGGGATTATCTTTGTCTAAATACGTAGTAACTGAAGCTGGTTTTGGTGCTGATTTAGGAGCAGAGAAATTTCTAAACATTAAATGTGCACATGCAGGTTTAAACCCTAAAGCAGTGGTGCTAGTAGCTACGATTAGAGCTTTGCGTCATCATGGTGGTGCTAGAAAAGACGAATTTAATACGCCTAATATTGCCTTTGTACGTGCTGGATTCTGTAACTTGGAAAAACACATAGAAAACATACGTAAATTTAATATTGAGCCTGTAGTAGCGATCAATGCATTTGTTACTGATTCTTACGAAGAAATAGAATACGTGATAGAACGCTGTAATGAATTAGGAGTGCAAGCGGTGGTTTCTGATGGATGGGCAAAAGGAGGTAAAGGAACTAAGAAATTGGCGGAAGCTGTAGTGAAAGTTGTGGAGGAAAACACGACTAACTTTAAACCTTTATATGATTGGAAATCTCCAATTAAGGATAAGATAGAAATTATTGCCAAGGAAATTTACGGTGCTACACATGTAGATTATGATAAAAAAGCCAAATTAAACTTACGTAGAATTGATCGTTTAGGATTTAGTGATTTTGCCATATGTATGGCGAAAACTCAAAAATCGTTTTCAGACAATGAAACAGCAGTAGGAAGACCTGAGAATTTCACCATCACAGTACGTGAGATCGAAATTGCTGCAGGAGCTAAATTTGTAATTCCTATTTTAGGTAAGATGATGCGTATGCCAGGTTTACCTGCAGTCCCAGCTTCTGAACATATGAACATAGATGATGATGGAGTAATTTCGGGACTATCTTAACGGAGATATGAGTACTGAGATATTAGATATTAGATATTAGATAAAAAAAATCCCGCCATGGCGGGGTTTTTTATGTTTTAAGCATTAAAATATCATTTTTAAAATGGCAAAGCTGCTCATCTCAATTCTGATATCTCACACCTCAATACTATTTCTAGTTCAACAATGCATTGGTTTTCTTAACACCCTCTGCACTTGTTTTTAATTTTTCTGCTTCTGCAGTAGATAATTTTACTTCTACGATTCTTTCGATACCGTTTTTTCCTAAGATACAAGGAACTCCGATACAGATATCGTTTAGTCCGTATTCTCCTTCTAATAAAGCAGAACAAGCAAACATTTTCTTAGTATCTAAAGCAATAGCTTTTACTAATTCAGAAACAGCTGCTCCTGGTGCGTACCAAGCGCTAGTTCCTAATAATTTAGTTAATGTTGCTCCACCTACTTTAGTGTCTTCAACAATTTTAGCCATTCTTTCTTCTGATAAGAATTCAGAAACAGGAATACTGTTACGTACTGCATTGTTAATTAATGGTACCATTCCTACGTCACTGTGACCTCCAATTACAATTCCTTCTACGTCAGAAGTTGGGCAATCTAAAGCTTCAGCTAAACGATATTTAAAACGAGCGCTGTCTAAAGCTCCACCCATTCCAATAATTCTGTTTTTAGGTAAACCTAATGTTTTATGTGCTAAGTAAGCCATAGTATCCATTGGGTTACTTACTACAATAATAATAGCTTCTGGAGAATGCTCGATAATGCTTCCTGCTACAGATTTTACAATCCCAGCGTTAATTCCGATCAATTCTTCGCGAGTCATTCCTGGTTTTCTAGGAATTCCACTTGTAATTACTGCGATATCAGTTCCTGCAGTTCTTGCGTAATCGTTTGTTACTCCAGTGATTTTAGTGTCAAATCCATTTAAGGAAGAACATTGCATAAGGTCCATTGCTTTTCCTTCTGCGAATCCTTCTTTAATGTCAATTAATACTACTTCTGAAGCGAAATCTTTAATGGCAATGTACTCGGCGCAACTTGCACCAACAGCACCAGCTCCTACTATTGTTACTTTCATTATATGTTGTTTTATTTTGTTTCTATTATCTAGTAAATGTACTCAATTTTACCATACGATAATTAGTCTGCTATTAATTAAAACGAATTCGTTTTATAAATTAAAGAATCTTAAAATAGTGCTCTTATTTTTACGAATTATCTAAAACTAAAGGCGATACCAGTAGAGATAGTGTTGTACTTCTTAATGGAGTAATCTGCGTATATTTTAAAGAAACCTAAACTTATTCTTGCGCCTAGAGTTGTTCTGAAACTATTGGCATTAAAATCTAGATTAATTGGGTCAGAAATAGCGTCTGTAAAAGTGATACCTGTTGTTGCATCGGTATATTCTAATTCGTAATCTCCTTTTAGCTTTAGGGTGGTGTTCCCAAAGTCATATCCTACACCTCCATATACTGCAATAAAAGGGAAGTTTAATGATGCAATAGCTTGCACTGTATATGCTTTCATTTGAAAACTCGCTTTTTGGTTTTTTCCTGCCATAGAGCTGCTATTCTGTAGGTCATAATCTATATTCATATTTGTAAAAGCAGCTAGTATAGATACGTTTAAGGGTAGTTTGTCTAGTGGGCCTAAATATTGCATAATATCGTGTTGGATTCCTAATCCAAACATAGAACCATTCACATCATCAGTGTTTATTGTAGGTAAGTAGCGTACTTTTAAATCTGTTTTAAATGGCAATCCTAATCCTACTTGCACCATCGGTGATGGGACTGCGTTGATAGGTAAATCTCCTGTGATGCCATTGGGAAGTGAAAAACTAGTTGCTTTAACCGTTTTTCCTTGGATGTTTGTACTTACAATAATGTTCTGGTCATTATCATCTCCCATAATGGTTTGCATGGTCGCTGTTTTGTCACCATTAGCTAATTTTAAATATTTATAGTCATCTTGATTAAATACAAATGATTTTGATCCAGAAGGTACAATAGAAGCATTCACATTAAAAGTGATGTCAAAACCTAATTTCTTATGGGTTTTTGCCGTGTGATACCATCCGTTATTTAAACTGAAAAGCATTCCTTCCATCACAGGATTCATGTAGTTTTCCATAAGTTTACTGGCGTCGTCTTTAGCGTATAAAAGGAGTTCTAAATCCTGCGCTCTAGATGTTAAAGAGGTGAGTAGGATTAAGGAGAGTAGGAGTAGTTTTTTCATAATATGATTGGGTTTAAGTGTCAAAAATAAGGAATTGGTTTGTTTGCACTTTGTTTTTTTAAGTTAAATGCAAAAAAAAAACCTCCAATTTGGAGGTTTTTAAAATTGTTTTAATAGTTAAAGATATACAAGTCACTACCTTTTACATAATAGACCTTTTTTTCTGTGTCGTCTACTTTGTACATTGGCTTATTGTTTTTGAAGATGAATTTGTCTTTTTCTTCTCCGGTGTCTTTGGCTACTTTAACCAATACTTTGTATTCTCCTTCTTTGGCAAAGAAAAAAGAATAATCTCCTGTTTCTTTAAAGGCATCAAACCTATTGGGGTTATAAACTGCCTTAGCGGCCATTTGTGTATAGGCACCTGTTTCGTATTGAGAAGCTCCTTTTTTAAATTGTTTCTCTCCTCCAAGTCCAGGAGGATTCATGCCCATCATTCCTGATCCTGCAGATGCGCCTCCTGCAATGGCATTATATGACCCAATTGCAGATAGTGCCGTTCCACCAATTTCCGCAGCTATAGAAAGACCATTTAGTAGTTTTCTTCCTGCTTCTCCTGGTTGTGTATAGAATTTTGATTTTTCAATCACACCATTTTCGTTAATTATTGCATATTCTGAAACTCCAGACATATAGTATTTGTCTCCTCTAACTTCAATTGTATGAATTTCTTTTACCTTTTTTAAATCTAATTTTTTACCACCATCTTTTCCTTTGTTTTTGTCTGGGTTAATGATGTATAATTTTTTTCCGTTCAATAAGATAATATTTTTTCTCTTTGCATCATATGCAATTTTAGCTTCCTTATCTAAAGATATTCTCCATTCAGGTTTTTTAGAACCGTGTACATAATATTTAAGTTTGTATTGTGTAGCTACTACAGATCCGTTGTTATAGGTGTATTCATCAAATGATTCATTATCATCTATATCAGCAAACATTGTTTTATCATTAGCTGCTTTTGCTTTTTTCCATATTTTTTTACCTTTACTATCAACCTGTAGTTTTTTGTAAGAGTAAAAAATCATATAACCATCTGTGTTTTTTTCTACATTCTTGATTCTTCTGTTTTCAAAATTCTTTTTCCATATTTTATCTCCAGAAGCATATTTATATAGATTACCTCCTTTTTCATCAGCAACAAAAAAACTGTCGTCAGAAATAGGGTAACTTTCTAAGTAGCCCTCATCTAGTTTGATAGCTTTATCCCAGGTAGTTTTTCCTGAGTTCAAGTCAAATGAATAAATCTTATTTGTATGTGCAACAAGTTTGTTTACATTCATTGTTATTCCAGCTCCAAGTGCAGCCCCTAGTCCCATTTTTTTACCATGTACCATAAGAACTCTTTCTTTGTTAGGGCTTAAAAAAGTAGCTCCTGGTCTTGAGTCTTCTGAGTGTAAAATGTTTCCGTCTTTAAGATTTTGAATGATAAATTTTCCTCCCACAAAGTAAGCAGCATTTGTAGTGCCATTAGAGAGTGCGCTTAGTCCATTTTTTTTACTAACAGCGATTTCTTTTGACCATACTTGTTTGGAGTCTTTGATGGTAACTAATGTTAGTTTCATTACTTTTCTGTCCTTAGTAGAACAGGCAAATAACACTGAATTTAGTGTAGGTATAATTTCATAATTAATTATTTTCTTGAAATTATTTTCGGGGTTTAATACAATGTTTCCGTTTTTTGTGTCGATTACGAGGTTATTTACAACCAAGTAGGAAGTGTAAGGCACTTCTTGGATCTCCATATTCCCTTCTAATTTTACAAGTCCTTTTATTAATACAAGGTTTTTTAATGGGACTTCCCAAATGATTTTCCCCGTATTTCCGTCAACTCCAGCCACAGATGCTTCTGTTAACATAATTGGCACTCCTGAGAAAGTGTGGAAATAAAATTGGTCAATTTTGTCTTTAAAGTTGACCACGTGATTGGCTTCTGTTTGACTATAGCCAATAAGTGTAGTTATTAGGAATAACCCTAATAGAATTTGTTTTTTCATGCTTTTCAAAATATTTCGTTAAAATTTATAAGCCCAAAGTTATTGAATTAAATAACTTTTAGGCTTATAACCTATTAAAATATTTTAAGCATCAATATTTGCATATTTTGCGTTGCGCTCAATAAAATCTCTACGAGGCGGTACATCGTCTCCCATTAACATGGAGAATACTCTGTCTGCTTCTTGTGGGTTGTCAATAGTTATCTGGCGTAGGGTTCTGAATTCAGGATTCATGGTGGTATCCCATAATTGTTCTGCATTCATTTCTCCAAGACCCTTATAACGTTGTATGTTTACACTTCCTCCAAGGTTCTTAGCGATCATATCACGTTGTTCGTCACTCCAAGCGTATTGTTTTTTCTGTCCTTTCTTTACTAAATATAAAGGAGGCGTTGCGATAAAAATATGTCCATTTTCAATCAATTCTTTCATGTATCTGAAAAAGAAGGTTAAAATTAGGGTAGCAATATGGCTACCATCCACATCGGCATCACACATAATCACAATTTTATGATAGCGTAATTTTGTAAGATTTAAAGCTTTACTGTCTTCTTCGGTACCAATGGATACTCCTAGTGCAGTAAACATGTTTTTGATCTCTTCGTTTTCAAAAACCTTGTGTTGCATGGCTTTCTCCACATTCAAGATTTTACCACGTAAAGGTAAAATAGCTTGGAACATACGGTCACGACCCTGTTTGGCCGTTCCCCCTGCCGAATCTCCCTCGACTAGGAATATTTCGCAAAGTGTGGGATCTGTTTCAGAACAGTCACTCAGTTTTCCTGGCAAACCTCCAATAGACATGACTGTTTTACGTTGTACCATTTCACGGGCTTTACGTGCAGCATGTCTTGCTTGTGCAGCTAGAATTACTTTTTGAACGATGATTTTTGCATCATTTGGATTCTCTTCCAAATAATCGTTCAACATTTCAGAAACTGCCTGACTTACCGCAGAGGTAACGTCTCTGTTTCCTAATTTTGTTTTTGTTTGTCCTTCAAATTGAGGTTCCGCTACTTTTACAGAAATAATAGCAGTCAAGCCTTCTCTAAAGTCATCTCCAGCAATGTCAAACTTTAATTTGTCTAACAGTCCAGAAGCCTCTGCATATTTTTTTAGTGTATTTGTCAATCCACGTCTAAAACCTGCTAAGTGAGTTCCACCTTCTATGGTATTAATATTATTTACATACGAGTGTAAGTTTTCCGTATAAGATGTATTGTACACCATGGCAACTTCCACGGGAACGCCATTTTTCTCCCCTTCCATTGCAATTACTTGAGAAGTTAATTGCTCTCTAGTGGCATCTAAATAGGTTACAAATTCTGCAAGCCCAATTTCACTAAGAAATTTTTCTTGGATAAAATTACCTTCATCATCGGTATTTCGTTTGTCAAGAATCGATATTTTTAAGCCTTTGTTTAAGAAAGATAATTCTCTTAATCGTGTAGATAATATATCGTAGCTATACTCTGTAATTTCTTTAAAAATAGTTTTATCTGGTCTAAAAGTAACCAAGGTTCCTATTTCGTCAGAAACTCCTATTTCTTTCACAGGATATAGGCTTTTACCCATTTCGTATTCCTGTTCGTATATTTTTCCGTCTCTGTAAACAGTTGCTCTCAAGTGTTCCGATAATGCGTTTACACAAGAAACTCCAACTCCGTGCAATCCACCAGATACTTTATAAGAATCTTTATCAAATTTACCTCCAGCTCCAATCTTAGTCATTACAACTTCCAATGCAGAAATACCTTCTTTTTTGTGGATTCCAACAGGAATTCCACGTCCGTTATCTTTTACAGATACCGAATTGTCTTCGTTTATAACAACCGAAATAGTATCACAATGGCCCGCCATCGCTTCATCAATTGAGTTATCAATTACTTCGTATACTAAATGGTGTAAACCACGTGATCCTACATCTCCAATATACATGGATGGACGCATTCTAACATGCTCCATTCCTTCTAATGCTTGGATACTATCAGCAGTATATTCATTTTTTTTAGCTTCTTCGCTCATATTTATGTTGGATTTAACTGTTACAACAAATATACGTAAATGAATTCGTTTTACGAGGGTATTGTTTAGAACATTCAAATACACTGTGATTTTTTTTAACACTCTTAAAGTCGCTTAAAATCACTTTTGTGATTGCGTTTTAGAATTGATAGTCATGAAGGCGTCCTTTTAAATATATAAAAGGCTTAAATCGATGGTTTAATTTGGTTAAAGCTACTGGTTTCGGCGTAAAAAGAGGCTTAATGATAAACATCATAAAAAAAGTCAAGAAATAATAAGCCCGTAAAAATTTTAGTATTATTTTTGCGCATGCAACACAAAGTACTTATTTTAGATTTCGGATCGCAATTTACGCAGTTGATCGCGCGTAGAGTTAGAGAACTCAACATATATTGTGAAATACATCCTTTTAACAGTGAAAAGTTTGATGTAGATGATTATAACGCGGTTATTTTATCAGGAAGCCCTTATTCAGTAAGGGGAGAAGATGCCCCTCAACCAGATTTATCAAAGATTAAAGGGAAAAAACCATTATTAGGCGTTTGTTATGGAGCCCAATATTTGGCACACTTTTTTGGAGGTAAAGTAGGAGCTTCTAATACCAGAGAATATGGAAGAGCAAATTTATCTTTTGTAGATACTACCAGTGATTTATTTAAAGGAATTAACGAAGGAAGTCAAGTATGGATGAGCCATAGTGATACTATTTTGGAAATGCCTGAGGAATACAAATTGATTGCAAGTACTCACGATGTTAAAAATGCAGCTTATCATATAGAAGGAGAGCAAACATATGCCATTCAATTTCATCCAGAAGTATTTCATTCTACGGACGGATCTAAATTGTTGGAAAACTTTTTAGTAGGAATCGCAAAGGTAGACCAAGATTGGACACCAGATTCATTTGTAGACGAAACCATAGCAGCTATTAAAGCAAAGGTTGGAACGGATAAAGTAATTCTAGGACTTTCTGGAGGGGTAGATTCTACCGTTGCAGCAGTTTTATTAGACAAAGCCATTGGGGAAAACTTACACTGTGTATTTGTGAACAACGGTTTATTACGTAAAAATGAATTTGACAGCGTATTGAAACAATACGAAGGGATGGGCTTAAACGTAAAAGGAGTAGATGCTTCGGCACGCTTTTTGGATGAACTGGCTGGAGAAAGTGACCCAGAGAAAAAACGTAAAATCATAGGACGTGTATTTATCGAAGTTTTTGATGATGAATCACATTTAATAGAAAACGTAAAATGGTTGGCACAAGGGACTATTTACCCAGATGTTATTGAATCGGTTTCTGTAACAGGAGGTCCTTCTGCAACAATTAAGTCACATCATAATGTAGGTGGATTACCTGATTTTATGAAGTTACAGATTGTAGAACCATTGCGTATGATCTTTAAAGATGAAGTACGTAGAGTAGGAAAATCATTAGGAATTGACGCCGAGTTATTAGGCCGTCATCCATTTCCTGGACCAGGCTTGGCTATTCGTATCTTAGGAGATATTACTCGTGAAAAAGTAAGAATTTTACAAGAAGTAGACGCTATCTTTATCAATGGATTAAGAGAAGACGGACTGTACGACAAAGTATGGCAAGCAGGAGCGATGTTATTACCAGTAAACTCTGTAGGAGTGATGGGAGATGAACGTACTTATGAAAAAGTAGTAGCCTTAAGAGCTGTAGAATCAACAGACGGAATGACAGCCGATTGGGTGAATTTACCGTACGAGTTTTTACAAAAAATATCTAATAAGATAATAAATAACGTAAAAGGCGTTAATAGAGTAGTGTATGATATTAGTTCTAAGCCACCTGCAACAATAGAGTGGGAATAAATAAATAGTAATTATATATGTTTAAAAAAAGACTATCGTTTTTAGTAATCGTTTGCATGTTGTTTTCTGTGGTACTTGTTGCCCAGGAAAAAAAGTATGTATCCTATACCATTCAACAGGGGGAAACATTAAAAAGCATCGCTAAAAAGTTCGACATAAAAAAACGAGATTTAAGAAAATTAAATCCCGATCTAGGACGTAAACCCGTGATGAGTACGGTTATTATTGTCCCTAATTTGAACTATAATAAAGGAGGAGCAATTATTTATGCGGACGCTAATTATGGCTACCATGTATCTAAACCTAAGGAAACATTGTATGCTATAGGTAAACTGTATGCAAATTCTGAGCGAGAATTAGTGCGCTTGAATCCTTATTTAAAAAATGGATTAAAAATAGGACAGGCTATTAAGTATCTGAAGCGTTCAACACCCGTAAAAGAGATTTCGGAAGTAGAAACTTCGATTGATACCGAAAAGTACCAAGTACATACGATTGTTAAAGGCGATAATTTTTTTAACTTAAAACATCGTTTTGGATTGACAAAGGAGCAGCTTATTTCTTTAAACCCTTGCTTGCTAAATGGCGTGAAGTTAGGGCAGCAAATTATTGTTGGTGAGAAAAATAAGCCTGTAGCGCCTGTGTTAATTGAAGCACAAGGGTTTTTAATGCATACCGTTGTAAAAGGGGATACCTTTTTTAATTTAAAACAACGTTACTCTGTAAGTGATGACGAGTTGATGGGCTTAAACCCACACTTATCTGAGGGTTTAAAATTAGGGATGAAACTTAAAATAAGAGACCTAGTGGAAGTTACGAATGTCTTTTTAAATGAGGATACCATTCGTAAACATCAGTTAAAAGTGGCTTTAATGCTACCGTTTAATTCGAATATGAACCTGTCTTTTGATGGTAAAAGTAAATCTAGTAAAATCTTAAATATCGCTACGGATTATTATATGGGGGCTAAAATTGCCATTGATTCTTTACGTAAAAAAGGGATTTTCGTGAAATTAGATGTGTTTGATACCCAAAATTCTGCTTCAAGAATTGAGCAAATAGCAAGTCATCATAATTTTGAAGGGACAGATGTTGTTATAGGTCCCTTGTTTTTATCCAATGCTCATAATTTAGCAAAGAGAATCGATGCTCCTGTAGTGGCGCCTATGTATTCTAGTAAATATCAAAACTCCTTAAATGCTGCTAATTTAATAAAGGCTGCATCGGGTAAGAAAATGTTAGAAGAGGCATTGGTTTACTACATAAAAGAACATTATAGTGGTGAAAACATCATTGTTGTTGGTGATAATTCTAAAAAAACTCAAAGTACAATATGGAGAGTGGTGAAGGAATTAAAAAAGATGAAACAGGTGTTAGACGTTCATGTAGTACGTCCGGAGAAAGAAGGTTATGTTAAGAAAGAAAAGATTTTAAATTATATTTCTAAAGATAAAAACAACTGGATTGTACTGTTAGGGGATGAGTATTTAACATTGGGAGATGCTGTAAATACAGTGGCAGCTATTCCTACTGAAGAAGATGAGAAAGAACCTAAAGTACGCTTGTTTGCTATTTCTAAAAACAAAGGTTTTGACAGAGTAGACAACAATGCCTTGGGGAAATTAGCGTTTACATTTGCGGCAAGTGAATATGTTGATGTCGTAACGAAAGCTACCACAGATTTCACACGTAAATATCGTGCACAGAATCATACGGCACCGTCAAAATACGCCATGCGCGGATTTGATGTAACTTATGATGTACTGATGCGTTTGGCTTGTGCAGGAAGCTTAGAAGAAGGCTTAACAGGAGGGAAATCTTCTCGTTTGAGTACGGCATTTGATTACAGTAAAAAGTTTAAGAACGGATATCAAAACAACGGTGTGAACATCATACAATTTAATAAAGAATTAAAACCTCATGTAGTGTATTAATTGCAATACCTATAAATAGTATTAAAAATGCAACCCAATGGGTTGCATTTTTTGTGTCTTCAAAACAACAGTAGAAATAGGTTTTAAACAATTAATTTACAGAGGTGTATGTGTTGTTTGTGACTTGAGTAACAATGGCTGGGTGTTTGTAAAAAAACAATAAGCAAATGAAAAAACAATTACTATTAGTTCTTTTTTTAGTCTGTCAATGGGGGTTTTCTCAGAAGGTTATAGTCAATGATAGTTTAAGTATTGAATTAAAAAAGGTTAAAGAAGTATCTAAAAGATACAATATGAGAGTGTTTTCTATTGTGAAAAGTAAAAAAGCACTAAGAATCTTGACACGATGTTACATGAAAGCATTGTACAAACAGCCGGTGGATATAAATGCTTTTTGTTTATTAGATACAAAGCTGAAATTGAGGTATAGAATTGCGGAGTATGTAGGTTATAAAAAAGTAGCTATAATGAACGCGGGCTATACATCAAAAATGTATTTAAAGAAAGATATACGAAACAATAAAGGAAAACCATATAGAGGGATGCCTAAATATGATGCGGCTATTAAGGATAGTTTTAACTCCTATATCTATGAGGGCTATAGAAATGTATCTGTACCCATGCATTTTGGTTCAAATAGAAGATATGCAACAGGGGAGTTGTTCTCTAAAAAGAAAGAATTGAAGTCTGTTATTTATTATGATACAACGAACATGAAGCGATTTACAGCGGAAATCTATTTTGTGATTGATGGTGTAAATGAAAAACGTGATTTGGAATTGTATTACGGATATCAGTTGATTTCTAAACTGGGTTCCATAAAATAAAGGCCTTTTAAAGGGTAAGCTTTGTTGGTAATCGACGTTTATAGGAACAAAAAAAAGAGCAATTCAACATGTTGAATTGCTCTTTTTTAAAATGATGAAAAGAAAACTACATTTTCTTTAATTGGTTTTTCATCATTTTAATTTGATCCGCCAATACTTTCTGGGTATCTAATTTCTTGGCTTCATTAATAAGCATCGTAGCTTCTCTTTTTCTACGTTTGGTCATGGCAATACCACCTAATTGTAATTTAGCCATGGCTTCATCATGTTTCATAGACAAACCTAACTTCAATGCTTTTTTAAAGAATTTTTCCGCTTTGGTCATGTTTGTTTGTGAGAGCAAAATACCATGTAAAAAGTTAAAATACCCTTCTTGCTTTTGGATTAAAGCACTGCTAGGATTTTTAATATAAGAAAGCCATTTTCCGGCACCTTCAAAATTTTGTTTTCTCAATTGTAAAAAAGACAGTAAAATGAATTCATTTTTGAAATAAAAGAATACAAATATTCCTGCTAGAAATAGTATGGAAATACCATTCATAATGTTCCCGTCAATAAATTGAAATACGGCCCATATACTGATAGCTCCCGCTATTGCTAATTTTATATACTTGTTAAACATAGTCTAAGTTTTATTTTTAAAGGTGTAAAGTTACAGTATTGTATGCAACTATTTATTTTTTATAGTATTTTTTAAATTTTAAAAATGCCAATACAGCAATTACGGTAAAGATAGACATACAATAATACACAAAATCAGGAGTGATTGCTTGACTTCCACTTGCGTATGAATGCAATCCGGATAGGTAGAAGTTCACACCAAAATACGTCATCATTACGGAAGCGAAACCGAGTACTGCGAAAAAGTTAAATGTATAACGTCCTCTAAGTCCTGGAACCAATCGTAAGTGTAAAATAAACGCGTAAATCATAATGGTAATCAACGCCCATGTTTCTTTTGGATCCCAACCCCAATAACGTCCCCAACTTTCGTTGGCCCATTGTCCTCCTAAGAAGTTACCTATGGTCAATAAAATAACCCCTACTGTGATGGTCATTTCGGTAATAATGGTCAATTCTTTGATCATTTCACCTACATGTTTCTTGTTGTTTTTCGTCGTTAAGATCATCAGTATTAAGGAGATTAAACCTAAAATCATTCCCAAAGCTAGTGGCCCATAACTGGCAACAATAATCGCTACGTGTACCATTAACCAGTAGGAATTTAATACCGGTTGTAAGTTGGCAATTGCTGGATCCATCCAACTCCAATGTGCAATCATTAAAATAAATGAAGTCAAAAAGGCAGTTGCGCCAAGTGTTAAAGCTGATTTACGGCCAAAAATCAATCCAAATAACATCGTTGCCCATGCCACGTAAATCATACTTTCGTAGGCGTTACTCCAGGGAGCATGTCCACTAATCATCCAACGGGCAATTAAGCCTCCTGTATGCATTAAAAAGCTTCCAATAATAATAGCAATACATACTTTAATAAGGATGCGAACTACTTTGTTGTCTTTGAAAATCTGGAAGATTACTAAGAAAAATAGTAAGACTCCGATCCCCATATAATACGAGTATAGTTTTTTGAAAACATCGTATTTGTTATAGGCTATTTCTAAGTCAATGTTTTTGTCTGTAGGAATGACTGAAGCACCATATTTCTTTTGAAAATTGCGAATGCCTTCTATGATTGCGTCAGATTGTTCATAGTCACCAGATACCACGGCATCATCCAATGTTCCTAAATATACAGGCATCATCTTGATCACTTTATTGGAAATATCATCAGGGTAACTGTTTCTTCTGAGTTCCATTTGTGTAATCCAGGTGTTTTCTGGGTCGTTGGGCAATGGGAAAATTCTTAATATGCTACCCGTAACAGCAGAGTATAATAAGTTCAAACGTCTGTCTACGTTTATCACACTTTCTTCAAACTTACTTTTTATTTTTTTCTTAACGGCGTCCTCTTGATAACCAATCAATTTATAGCCTCCCTTATCGTCAAAAAAGCTTGCCAAAGGAGCGTGTTTTGCATCTTTAGCAATGCCTATAATTTCCCTAAGTTTTGTGTTTTCTTTTTTAATATAAATGATGGGAACTTGGAACCAAAGTCGTGGGTTTTTAGTGATAGATAAGAATACTTGTCCAGCATCATAACCTCGGAATTCTTCGCTCTTACTTACTTTTCTAAGAAGCTCTGAAGCAAAAGTGTGTACAGGTTTCATACGTCCACCTCTGTCTTGAATGACTAATTTACTAAACTTTGCCGCGTGTGTTTTAGAAACCATGGTGACATTTAAAGCAGAATCTATTTGTACATCGGTCATTCGATGTGTTGTGTGATTTTGCCCAAACATGCTGGTAGATGCTACTACCATAATAGCAATAACAGTGGCAGCTTTTGTAGATTTTATTTTACGTAATTGCGCACGTAAAGTTCCAAATCTTGTCTTTTTCATAAATAATGTCAATGTGATGGCTCCATACAATAAGAAGTATCCGATATAAGTAATAAGTGTTCCCCAGTAATCATGGTTTACAGACAAACGTGTTTCTTCGTATTCATCGGTAATTTCATAACTGGCTTGAAAAAATTTATAACCGCGATGAATTAAAATATTATTCATGAAAATTTTAAAATCAAAAGTTTCTTCGGGGTCTATTACGGTAATTTCACTTGCAAAAGACATAGGGCTCGTAGAACCAGGATATTTTTCTAATTGGAAATCTCTTAATTTAATACTAAATGGTAATGATAACTGTTTAGAACCATAGGTGAGTCTAAAATTTAAACCATTTACCTTTAATTCGATAGGAGCGTAGGTAGTGTATTGTGCACCTTTTATAGCTACAGTTTCCGTTACCCCATCTACAGTCACATCAAAAGTTAATTTATGTGTAGGGAAACTGGTGCGGTCCTCTGCGCTTTTTTCGATATATTTCCCTTTCACAGAAGGACTTGGGACTACAAAGTTACTGTTTCCTAAACGGTATAATGACAGTAAAGAAAAGTCTTGTAAGGTGTCTTTTAAAATAATTCCGTTGTACTGGTCAGCCATGCGGTAATAGGTACCGTCAAAAACTGTATTTATTTTTAAAACACCATCAACTGTTTTAAAGTTAATTGCGTTTTTAGCATCGGTGTCAAAACCTATCGTTAAACCATGGATACTTTGAGAGGTTCCCTGTTTAATATAATGGTCGTGTCTTCCACCTGAACTAGATTCTACAAATTTGATATAGGTATCTCCCGTCTCATCTAATGTAAATGACTCTTGGAAGTTAGGGGTGTACCCTGTAAGTTTTACTGAAAATTCTTTTCCTTTAAAATCACTAGAATACGCATAGCTATTTGAAGTCATAGCACTTAAAAGAATGGCATCATAATTAGGAGTTTTTTGATTTTCTCCATCGTCTACCGTTGTTCCTATGAATATTTTTTCAGAAAGAAAAACACTAGAAGTTTGTCCTTCTTTTATGGGCATAATTCCCTCAAAACTGATGTAACGAGTGACTCCAGCTCCAATAATGATCAATACAAAAGATAAATGGAAGGCTAGAACAACCCATTTTTCTTTTCTGTACAATTTGTATTTGAAAATATTTCCAAAAAAATTGATGGCCATAAAAACCATGATAAGTTCAAACCACCAACTGCTATATATTAATGCTTTGGCTGTTTCGGTACCATAATCATTCTCTACAAAGGTGGCAACTGCCATGGCGATGGCAAAAACTAAAAACAACACCGCCATTAAACGGGTTGAATATAATTGATTGAGTATTTTTTTCATTTTGTTAGTTAAAGTAAATTTGTCGGCAAAGATACTGAATAATGCATAGGTTTAAATAAGCTTTCTGCATATTATCTGTTAATATTTTCCTATATTTGATACATACTTTATTAAGAATGATGAATTTCTTTTTCAATAACGACTTTTCTGATGTTTGCTTAAACGTTAAGCGACCAGAAGTTTACGTGTCTTAATTTTATTTTTCGCACTGCGGATTTCTTAAAATCCCTTTTTATTTACTCACTTAATTTTTTCAAATATGGAATTACCATACGCTGAACCGTATAAAATTAAAATGGTGGAATCTATTAAAAGATCTACCCAAGAACAACGTGAAAAATGGATTAAACAAGCAGACTATAATCTGTTCAATCTCGATGCGGAGAAGGTGTTTATAGATTGTTTAACTGACTCAGGGACAGGCGCTATGAGCGACAAGCAATGGGCGGCGATGATGGTCGGAGATGAGAGCTACGCTGGGTCTAGGTCGTTTTTAGAACTGAGGGAAACCGTGAATAAAATTACTGGGTTTGATTATTTTTTACCGACACATCAAGGACGTGCTGCTGAAAATGTACTCTTTTCTGTCTTAGTAAAAGAAGGAGACATCGTACCGGGGAATTCTCACTTTGATACGACAAAAGGGCATATCGAATTTAGAAAAGCAACAGCTGTAGATTGTACCATTGACGAAGCATTTGATACCTCAGTACAACATCCGTTTAAAGGGAATATAGACCTGAAAAAATTGGAAAATGTTTTTAATGCGCATCCAATAGCAAAAATCCCTTTCATCATTTTTACGATAACTTGTAATAGTGCTGGGGGACAACCAGCTTCTATGAAAAACATTAAAGAAGTTAGTGCTTTGTGTAAGAAATATCATATTCCACTCTATTTTGATGCCGCTCGTTTTGCTGAAAACGCTTATTTTATTAGGAAAAGAGAAGTGGGTTATGAGGATATGAGTATAAAGAAAATCGTAAAAGAGATGTTTTCTTATGGTGATGGAATGACGATGAGTGCAAAAAAAGATGGCTTGGTGAACATGGGAGGATTTATTGCACTTAATGATGAATCGATTTTTAAACAGGCCACCGTTTTCAATATTATGTTCGAAGGATTTATAACGTACGGAGGTATGAATGGAAGAGATATGGGGGCTTTATCCGTTGGATTAGATGAAAGTACTGAATTTAATTATTTAGAAAGTAGGGTAGAGCAAGTGGCATACTTGGGCAATAAGTTATTAGAGTATGGCGTTCCTGTACAGCAACCTATAGGTGGACATGCCATATTTTTGGATGCAAATAAATTTGTCCCTAATATTTCTAGAGAAGAGTACCGTGCACAAGCACTGGCCATAGAAATATATGTTGTAGGAGGTGTAAGAGGAGTAGAAATAGGAACGGTATTGGCAGATAGAGATCCCGTAACTAGAGAAAATAGATATCCGGCATTGGAATTAGTACGTTTGGCCATCCCAAGGCGTACTTATACAAACAATCATATGGATTTTATTGCAGCTACTTTAAAAAACATTTACGACACTAGAAATCAAGCAAAACACGGCTACACTATTGTAGACGAAGCAGCAATTATGAGACACTTTACTGTAAAATTTGAAAAAATATAATACTAATTTGTCTTTTTTTCTGTAATTTTGTCCTTTAATAAATTATAAACACGTTGAATTATGTTGTCGAGAGCTAGTAAATACGCCATTTTATCTACCTTGTATTTGGCGGAGCACGCATCTAAAGAGAAAAAGATGAGTGTGAAATCGATTGCAAACAGCATTAATGTACCGAGTCCTTTTCTAGCAAAATTATTCCAACAGTTAGTTAAATGTAATATTATTTCATCGACTAAAGGACCTAATGGTGGTTTTTTCTTAACAGAGGATAATGAGAAGAAAACGGTGATTGATATTATAGAGGAGATCGATGGGACGAATAAGATAGATGATTGTTTTCTTGGTTTGGCAAAATGTGATGGTAATAATCCTTGTCCAGTACATTTTATAGTGGAACCTTTTAAAAAGAAAATCTTCGGAAAATTTAGAGATCAGACCATTAAGGAATTTGCAAATGAAGTCGAAGCACAAGGTAGTGTTTTGTTTTTGAGCGGCCTTGATAAGAAAAAATAACATGTAGCAACATGTAATTCATAGAAGCATGACACCTGTCATGCTTTTATTTTGTTTGATAGTATATATTTGCACCATATACATAATAAAAGATAAAAAGGTCTTTTACTAACACTAATCAAACAAACTCTTTAAGTATGTTATCTAAAAAACAAGCAAGAAACTTCTTTTTGGGCGGTACTTTTGTCACATTCCTTGTGTTTATAGGATTGACAATCTATTCGCTAGCTGGCGCAAATGACCAAACCAATAAAGAAAAAATGACCGCAGCAGTAGTGCGTGGTAAAGAATTATGGGAGACCAACAACTGTATGGGCTGCCATACTTTATTAGGTGAAGGTGCTTATTATGCTCCTGAATTAACAAAAGTATTGGATCGTAGAGGAGCTGGCTATATTAAAGCTGCACTTATGTCTCCAGTGCCATGGCAACCAAGTGGTCGTAAAATGGTCGCTTATAATATGAGCGAAGCAGAAGCAAACGACATGGTTGCATTTTTTGAATGGATCGGAAAGATTGACCTAAACGGTTTCGATAGAATCGTATCTCCATTAGCAAAACGTAGAGCAGCAAATAAATAATCCCTCTAAATCTTAACTATTACAAAAAACATGTCAAATTCGTTTGGGATTACATGGTTTTAGATTTAGTATCAAAAATATACAACATGAAATATAAATCACAAAAAGTAGCCTATTGGTTTTTTGCCTTATCGTTACTCTTATTAGTTTTACAAATAGTGTACGGATTCATAATGGGATTCGCAAGAGCAGGATTTGATCCTTTGCACGAATTTATTCCTTTTAATACCGCACGTGCAGTACATACGAACTTATTGATAGTTTGGTTATTGTCTGGGTTTATGGGAGCCGCATATTATATTATTCCAGAAGAAGCACAACGCGAGTTGGTGAGTGTTAAATTGGCCTATGTACAATTAGTTAGTTTGGCATTGGTTGGAGTAGTAGCCGTTATTGGTTTTCACTTTAATATCTGGGAAGGACGTAAGTTTTTAGAAATCCCTAGACAATTGGATTATTTAGTAGTCGTAAATGTATTGCTGTTTTTATACTTGATTTTGGCGACCTTAATTAAAGGAAAACGTAGAACTACAACCTCTTTAGTATTAACAATGGGACTTATATTTACCGCATTGTTATACTTACCAGGAATGATTCCTTTTGATAGTCAAGTATTGGATTCTTTCTTTAGATGGTGGGTTGTTCACTTATGGGTAGAAGGAGTATGGGAATTAATTATGGGTGGTATTTTATCGTTCTTATTAATTAAATTAACAGGAGTAGATAGAGAAGTAATCGAAAAATGGTTATACGTAATCGTTGGATTAACATTCTTGTCGGGAGTGTTAGGAACAGGACATCACTACTACTATATAGGTGTAAATAAAATTTGGTTAATCGTAGGTGGTATATTTTCTGCTTTGGAGCCTTTAGCGTTCTTAGCAATGGCATTGTTTGCTGTAAATATGTACAGAAAAGGGGAGAAAAAACACCCGAATAAATTGGCATTATACTGGACATTAGGAGCTGCTATTGTTTCTTTTGTTGGTGCTGGATTGTTAGGTTTTGCACATACATTACCTCAAACAAACTTATATACTCATGGTACTTTAGTAACTGCAATGCACGCGCATTTGGCATTCTGGGGAGCGTATGCAATGATTATTTTTGCAATGATTAGTTATTCTCTACCTAAAATGACGGGGCGTAAATTATACGATGGTGCAAGAGGAAGAATGGCATTCTGGGTATCAAATATTGGTATGATCGGAATGACAGTTGCTTTTGGTGTAGCAGGTGTAGCTCAAGTTTATTTAGAAAGAATTTTACCTGAAAAAGGACTTGAAATGAGCTTTATGCAAATTCAAATCGAAATACAAGTACACTTTGTAGTATTACTACTTTGTGCGACTATGTTTACCGTAGGAATTATTGCTTTTGTGATTGATTTTATCAAACATGGGCAACCTACAGATGAAGCATTAGAAAAATAAAAATGTAGTTTTTTTAGATTGAAAATAGGGTTTTGTAGTAGTTGAGTTTACTATAAAGCCCTGTTTTATTTTAACACGTTGACTTATGAATAAAAAAACACCTTATTACAAGGCCGTAGGAAAAGAAATTGAGGTTTTTGAGCATGCCTATAAAAATAAGATTCCATTTCTAATAAAAGGCCCTACAGGAACTGGGAAATCGCGTTTTATTGAATTTATGGCACATAGATTAGGGAAGGAATTAATTACTATTTCTTGTCATGAAGAAACTTCTTCTACCGATTTAATTGGGCGCTATATTATTAAAGGTGCCGAAACTGTTTGGATGGATGGCCCTTTAACTACCGCTGTTAAAAAGGGTGCTATTATCTACTTAGATGAAATAGCAGAAGCAAGACCGGACGTAATTGTTGCCGTACATTCATTAACGGATCACCGTCGTGAACTGTTTATCGATAAAACAGGAGAAACCGTAAAAGCACATGAAGACTTTACTTTAGTAGCCTCTTTTAATCCTGGATACCAACGTGGATTTAAGGAATTAAAACCATCTACAAGGCAGCGTTTTACCGCCATGTCTTTTAGTTATCCAACGGCAAAATCGGAAATTGAAATTTTAGTAAATGAAACAGGAATTGACGCTGATATTGCAAAGAAATTAGTGAATATAGGAAGTAAAGTGCGGAATCTTACGGAGTTGGGATTAACAGAGACGGTCTCTACACGTTTATTGGTGGATGCTGCCAAATTAATAAAATCTGGATTGCCAAAAAGACTGTCTGTTGAAGTAGCTGTAGTAGAGCCGCTAACGGATGACCTTGAGACTATTGAAGCCCTAAAGGATCTTTGTGATTTAATGATATAATTACAATCCTTGTAAATTATTTGCCATGTTTGAACCAGATGAATTTTTATATACCAAGATCGTTAAGTTTTTAAGCCGTCGTAAAAGATCGGCTGCGGAGCGTCTTGAATACCGTGTGAATTTAGCGGATATAAAGCCTAGATTAACCTTGTTAGCATGTGCTATTACAGGAAAATCAATTGAGATATATCCCGCGGAGAGAGAAGGAGGGTATCGAAATGCTAATTTCTTTTTACCTTTTTATTTTGATGGGTTTACCGATTACGATAAAAACATTGCCTTCTATCTGTTTCGTGTATTATACTTAGCGGAACAAAAGAATTTAGGGCAAAACTGGTCTGATGAGAAGGTAGAACATGGTACCAAAGAATCACAAATTAAAGCCCAAGAAGGTGCCGCTGTGGTTTTAAAAACCCTGTTTGAGCAATATCCTGTTTGTGAACAAATTCATGCAGATATTCATGCACTAATCATCGAGAAAACAGCCAAGAATATGGAAGCAGATTTTAGTGTCCTATATGGAAAATGGATGCGAAGTGATGCCGAGGGAAGTGATGAGACCTTACGTAATTTTGACGATAAAACAAAAGGAGTAAATCCAGATGCACCCCAAACGGTATTGAAAGCCAATGCAGTTGAAGAAATTATTTCTGTGCAAGTAGATAAGAAACAGCAAGAAGATTTTGCTGTAAACCATAGTTTCGAAAAAGTAGAAACCGTAGATGAACACAATGGTGGCTGGAGAGATTTTGATGGGGATGATGAGTTGGATGATCATCAAGAGGCATTGCAGGATATAAATATGAAATATACAGTCCGGGTGGATGATACTGCACATTCTGTATATCAAGCCGAGTTTGTAGAGAATACCACGGTATCTGAAAGTGCCAGATCGGACGATAAAGGGTATCATATTACCTATGACGAATGGGATTATTCGAAACGTGCTTACAAACCTGGTTTTTGCAAGGTGTACCCAAAAAAAATAATGAAATCCGATGCTGCGTATTATAAAAAAACGCTCTCGGATAATAGAAGTACCCTTATGGGACTTCGTAAAATGCTGACTTCTGTTAATAATAAATACCAGCAAGTAAGACGACAAACACAAGGGGAGGAATTTGATTTAGATGCCTTAACCGATTTATTTGTGGATGTAAAATCCGGGCATACACCTTCGGAGAATATTTATTTTTCAAAACGAAAAAAAGAAAAAGACTTATCTATTTTATTGTTATTGGACGTTAGTTTGTCTAGTGATGGCTATGCAGCAGGGAATAGGGTGATTGATGTAGAAAAACAAGTGTCCATCTTATTTGGCGAAATATTGGAGGAGTTTAATATCGATTTTTCCATCAATGCTTTTTATTCAAAAACTAGAAATCATTCTTCATACATAACCCTTAAAGGTTTTGATGATGATTGGAACAAAGCAAAGCATAAAGTAGGAGCGATAGAACCCAATGGTTATACTAGGATTGGTGCTGCGTTGCGTCATGCGGGGGCTGAATTAGACCTTCGTGAGACCAAGAATAAATGGGTTGTTTTAATTTCCGATGGCAAGCCTAATGATTATGATCGCTATGAAGGAAAATATGGTGTAAATGATGTAAAACAAGCACTGCGCGAATTAAACCAACGAAATATAAATTCCTATGCATTGGCAATTGAAGCGTCTGCAAAATATTATTTACCTCAAATGTTTGGGCAGAATCACTATCAAATATTAACCACTCCTGTGGAATTATTACAGTCTTTAGTGTTGCTGTATGAAAAAATAAAACACCAATCAAGCTAGTAATTAGCGGCTTATCAATTTTAACAAAAATAATTGTTTTAATAAAAGATAAAATAGTCTTTTATTTATATCTTTGCAGCCTAGTTAATTAATAACACAGGTTATGATGATACAAATACAAGATACAGTTGCAGAAACATTGACTCAGAATATTGGAGCTGATAACGTTTTTGGAAAATACAATATTGATTTTTGTTGCGGTGGAGGAATGACATTGGAGCAAGCTTGCAAAGAAAGCGGAGTTGCTTTTGAAACGCTAAAACAAGAGATAGAAGCCATTACAAATACAATTTCTAGAGATGTTAAATATGACGACTTTAACATAGAAGATAGCATTGACTATGTAAGTACTAATTTTCATCAGTATTTTTCTGAAAATGTACCTCTTATTGGACAATATGCTGCTAAAGTAGCCCAAGTACACGGTGAAGATCATGGAGAAGTAGTGGAAGTAAACGCGGTGTTTATGCAATTAGCGACCTTATTAAGCAATTGTTTGACATTGGATGAAGTACAATTATTTCCAAAAATGACTTCTTATTCGGACAATAGCAATACAGTAAATGTAGCAAGTGAAATCTCTATTCTTACACTAAAATTAGCGTCAAATTACAAGACAATCGGTGCTTTTTTAAAGGAATTATCTGGGCTTACTAATAAATTTACGGCTCCTGAGGGCGCTTGTAATACCTATCAAACACTCTACGTAAAACTAGCGGACTTAGAACAAAAACTACACAATTACATGCATTTTCAGATGAATGTATTGTTTTCTAAAATATAATTACACTAAAAAAACTACAACATGAACTCATTTTTACCAACAGTAGAAAAACTACCAGAAGGGCATCCCTTAAAAGTGTATTACCAAGAATCTGATTTAATTCAAGAACTATTATTGGAATTATACGAAGCTGATCCAGTGGCAGATTTTCAAGAATATTTTAACCTTTTCAATCATTTAACAACGATTGAAAAACGTTTTGCTCGTAAGGAAAATCAATTGTTTCCTTATTTAGAAAAGCACGGATGGAATGGACCTAGTCAAGGAATGTGGTCTTTTCATGATACTTTACGTGATCAGATTAGATTGTTAAAAGGATACAACGAAGAAAAAAACACCGAAAAAATCATCGAAAACTTACCTTATTTAATCGAAGGTATTAAACGTTTGATGAATATTGAAGATTCGAAATTGTTTCCAAATTCTATGGACTTGTTAAGCGAGGACGATTGGAAAGAGTTTTATATAGGTGATGAAGAAATAGGATGGATGTTAAAGGAAACACCTGCTCCTTTTCCTGCGGTGGAAGAAAAATCTGAAGAGGAAGAGTATGTACACCCAAGTAAAGATTTTAAAAAGCGTGAATTGAGTTTTTCTTTAGAAAACACCTTTCACTATGACGAAGGGTACATGACTCCAGAGCAAGTGAATTTGTTATTGCGTTTCTTACCTGTGGATATTACTTATGTAGATGAAAATGACAAAGTGATTTTTTACAATAGAGGAAAAGATCGTGTGTTTCCAAGATCAAAAGGTATTATAGGACGTGAAATTAGATTCTGCCATCCACCAAAGAGTGTAGATATGGTATTGAGAATTGTAGAAGAGTTTAAAGCTGGAACCAAAGATAATGCAGAGTTTTGGATCAATTTTAAAGGACAAATGATTCACATTCGTTATTTCGCCATTCGTGATAAAGACAACGTGTATAGAGGTGTGATAGAAATGTCTCAAGACATTACGGACATTCAGAAGTTAGAAGGTCAACAACGTTTGTTAGACTGGGATTAATTTAATTAGGAACTAATTTACAATTAAACAACATGGAAACAGTGCCAATCGATTCGAAAAACGTGTATTATCCTCCCGGGGGTATTTTAATGTGGATCATCATATTTTTAGAGCTTTTTACGTTTGGAATGGCACTTGTGGCTATGGTATATTACGGTAGTTTAGAACGAGAATTATTTCACGAGTCACGATTGTTGTTAAACGCATCTTATGGTGCGGTAAATACGGTGTTTTTATTAACAAGTGGTTTTTTTATGGCAAAATCTGTCATGGAACTGAAACGACAAGAAGTAGCTAAAAGTATCCGTTATTTATCTCTTACTATGTTTTTAGGACTCTGTTTTTTAGTCTTAAAAGGTATCGAATACTCACTTAAAATTGAAGCGGGTTTGGATATGAATTATAATTTGTTTTTTACTTTTTATTGGGCGCTCACCATTTTTCATGTCATTCATGTGTTGGTAGGCTTGATTATATTGGGTGTATCTACCTATAATTTAAAAAGGAATCCTGCTAAAGTTGACCTAATTGATATAGAGGCCGGAGCTGCATTTTGGCATATGTGCGACTTAATCTGGCTATTACTCTTTCCTATCATCTATTTAATATTTTAAATTATGAAACAGATAAACATTATTTGGGGACTGTTAATGGTGCTCACTTTTGCAACCGCTTTTGTTTCGGGAAGTGAAATTAGTTATGCGGCTTTATTAATTATTGGTATTGCTGTATTAAAATTTGTATTCGTGAGTTTTGAATTTATGGAACTCAGGAAGGCACATATTCTTTGGAAATATTTGGTCCTTGGTTTTTTAGGGATATTTTCGATGTTAATACTTTTTATTTTATAAGCTAGTCTAAAATTATAAATTCAGTTCGCCTGTTTTTTTGATGTTCTTTTTCTAGACATCGCACTCCATTAGAACATTTGTTGCGTAATTGTGATTCTCCATATCCTTTTCCTGAGATACGGGAAATAGGGATGCCACGGGAGATTAAATACCTCATGGTAGCTTTCGCTCTCCTTTCCGATAGTTTTAAATTGTAGTAATCACTAGCTCTACTGTCTGTATGTGCTCCAATTTCTATCTTAACGTTAGGGTAGGCAATGAGCATGGCTTGTGCAATCTTCTCTAATTCAATTTTTGCTTTGTATTTTATGCTAGCATCGTCTAAATCAAAGTAAATAGGGTTAAGTTTTAAGGATTCTCCAAGGTCATTCCCTTCGTTTAATACAAGCTGATAGGGTTCAAGTGTTATATTCAGTACCTTGTTATGAAGCTTCTTTGTTAGGAGGACTAAATCTTCCTGGGCTAAAAAATTATCTTTGTGTGTACGAATTATAAAGTTTTTAGTGCAGGTTTTTAAATTAAAATGATAAGTTCCATTGTGATCAGTTCGTTTTTCACTGATGATTTTATGATCGAAATCTAGAAGCATAACGGTTGCCTGTGATATGCGTTCTCCTACATCGTTTTTAATGTATCCTTTTATAGTTCCAGTACATTTTTCTTTCGGAGGGTATGTTTTTTCTAGGGTATAAATATTATCAATTTCAAACGTGTTGTTTCTGTTAGAAGCAAAGTAAATAGTACCTGTTTCAGGTGCTTCAGTATAGCTGAAATCGTCATGGTTACTATTGATGCCAAAACTAATGGTATTTACAATAGTGTCTGTCTTAGTCATAGTGGCTTTAAAAATATCTAAACCTCCTTTTCCTGGTTTTCCGTCTGTAGCATAGTATAAATTTCCATCCTTGTCTATAAAAGGGTATGTGTCTCTACCAAAAGTATTTATTTTGGCACCTAGGTTTATAGGGGTACTATAGTTATTGTTTTCTAGAATATCTACTACATATATGTCTGAGTCTCCTTTAGAATCCGGCAAATTAGAGGCAAAATATAATTTATCTTCCGTAGGATTTAGGGCAGGGTGTGCAAATAAATAGTTGTTTTTTGTGAAAGGCAATTGTACTGCTTTACTCCATGATTCTCCATTTCTAACCGATCTAAATAGTTTGAATTTTTGAATCTCATGTTGTATTGAAATATTTCGTGTAAAATAGAGATAGTTGCCATCCTTACTTATAATCGCACTTGATTCGTTAAATGGAGAGTTTATTTCCTTTCCTAAGGAGATAGTATTGGAGAACTTATTCCCGTTAATGGTAGACTTGTAGATGTCGTAAAAAGGGAGGTTTGTCCAAGAATCATTTTTATGGGAGTGGTTTCCTTTGGTTCTTGAGGATGTGAAATATAAGTTAGATTTATAAATAAAGGGGGAGAAATCAGAGTGATGACTGTTAATAGAGAGTTTTTTTATTTTGAAGTTTCCATCATGGTAGCCAACAGTGGTTGGACTAGGATTTACAGGTGGTTTTATTCCTTGTTTTTTGTAGAATTTTGCAATCCATTTTTCTCCTTCTATTCTGTTATTACTGGCCTTAAGGCAATGTGCGTACCTAAAACAATAGATGGCTTCAATATGTTGTGTGTTGTAATTTTTGAAAAGTTTATCGTACCAAATCACGGAGGATTTATACTTTCCGTTTAAATAATAAGCATCACCAATACGTTTAAAAAGACTGGCTGAATGAAATCCGTTACGGGCTACATTTTCGTATATTTTGACAGCGTCCATATAGGCCAAATTGTCAAATTTTTTGTTTCCGTCTGAGTAATTCGCTGTTTGGGAAAAACTACTTACTTGGCTTAATAATATAAGATTGATAAAAAGTAAAAAGCTATTGCGCATTTTGTTAGATTAGGGTACGTAAATATAGTAAATCTATCTAATTAAATGCGTAACAGCTTAGTTTTGTGAAGGTAAGTTTATATTATGCAGATAACTCCATATTTCTGCGGATTCTACTTAATGATTGTGGTTCAATTCCTAGGTAAGAAGCGATATCTTTTAAGGGGATTCTGTGTGGAACGGACTTATGTTGTTCTTTTAAGTTTTCATAGCGTTCTGTAGCACTATAAGCAAGTAAAGAGAATTCTCTTTGAGATTTTTTCATATGCCTATTTTCGGCAAGTTTTCTACCTACAGTATTGGTATTGGTAGATATGTCAAATAGTTTCTGAAGGTCATCGTATTTAATAGCAAAAAGGCTCACTTTTGTTAAGGAAGAGATATACATCTTAGAGGGAACTTGTAAGAAAAAAGAGTTGAAATCTGTAGAGAATTCATTTTCTATCCCGAAGTCTAAGACTAATTCTTTGCCGTCTTTTACGTGGTAATATTTCAATAAGCCTTCGTCTATAAAATAGAGTTCATCGACCACTGTTTTAGGCGTCGAAATTAAAGCTCCTTTTTTAAAGGTATACTTCTTGATGATTGAGGAAAAATTATTCCAATCCTCTTCATTAAAGTTTGGATTTATTTTTTTTAATACGCGATACATTCTTTCCATAATATTAGCAAATTTTAATTTTATTGGGGTATCATAGCTTTGACAAGACTAAAGTACTTGTTTTTGTCGATTCCTAAAAATTAATATAAGTTAAATGTACGTTTTTTCGACGAATGGTAATCTAAATGGTAAGAAAATGACAATATTTGGTATGCTGCAAATTGTAAATGGTAAAAGCTAGTCTTAGGGCTTGTACTTTCATTTGATAGCTAAAATAGTGATTTTGATTATTAATTATAACCAAAATGCGTTTTTTGGTTTCAATTGAATTTATTATAAATCATATTTGTCATCTAAATAATATAAAAATAGAATTATGTGTGGAATTGTATGTGCATTCGATTTAAAAGAAAAAGCGGAAGCGTTAAGACCTCAGTTATTAGAAATGTCAAAAAAGGTGCGTCATCGCGGACCGGATTGGAGTGGTGTTTTTAGTAATGATAAAGCAATTATGACCCATGAACGTTTGGCTATTGTAGATCCAGCGTCTGGGAAACAACCATTATTTAGTGAAGATAATAACTTGGTGCTTGCCGCCAATGGAGAAATATATAACCATAGGGCATTGCGCAAACAGTTTGAAGGGAAGTATTCTTTTCGAACCGAATCTGATTGTGAAGTGATTTTAGCGTTGTATAAAGAAAAAGGCGTTGATTTTATTGATGATATGAATGGGATTTTTGGTTTTGCGCTCTATGATGTTGAAAAAGATGAATATTTTATTGCCAGAGATCACATGGGAATCATCCCCTTATATATAGGATGGGATGAACATGGAACTTTTTATGTGGCTTCTGAGTTAAAAGCGTTGGAAGGTGTTTGTTCAAAAATTGAATTATTTCCTCCTGGACATTACTTGTCAAGCAAAGATGGGGAATTGGTGCAATGGTATAAACGTGACTGGGTGGAGTATGATGCCGTAAAAGAAAACCAAACAAGTATCGATGCATTACACGATGCGCTAGAAGCTGCTGTACACCGTCAATTAATGTCGGATGTACCTTATGGTGTGTTATTGTCTGGAGGCTTGGATTCTTCGGTGATTTCTGCGATTGCTAAAAAATATTCAGAGAAACGCATCGAATCGGATGATACAGACAAAGCATGGTGGCCTCAGTTACACTCATTTTCTGTTGGTTTAGAAGGTTCACCAGATTTAGCGGCTGCTCAAGTAGTCGCGGATCATATAGGAACGGTTCATCACGAAATTAAATTTACCATACAAGAAGGACTGGATGCTATAAAAGATGTAATTTATAATATAGAAACCTATGATGTAACTACGATTAGAGCATCTACGCCTATGTATTTGTTAGCCCGTGTAATTAAATCTATGGGGGTAAAAATGGTCTTATCTGGAGAAGGTGCGGATGAATTGTTTGGAGGGTATTTGTATTTTCATAAGGCTCCAAACGCAAAGGAGTTTCATGAAGAAACAGTGCGTAAATTGAGTAAATTACATATGTATGACTGTTTAAGAGCTAATAAATCTTTGGCAGCATGGGGAATAGAAGGACGTGTGCCATTCTTAGATAAAGAATTTATAGACGTGGCCATGCGTATCAACCCGCAGGACAAAATGATCAACGGAGAGCGCATGGAAAAATGGGTGATTCGTAAAGCCTTTGAAAAATATTTACCAGAGAGTGTTGCCTGGAGACAAAAGGAACAATTTTCTGATGGTGTAGGCTATAGTTGGATAGATACTTTAAAAGAAGTGGTTGCTAAAGAAGTGACGGATGAGCAGTTGAAGAATGCACATTATAAATTTCCAATTCAGCCTCCTACCTCTAAAGAGGAATATTACTACCGTAGCATTTTTGCAGGGCATTTCCCTTCAGATACTGCTGCTAAAAGTGTGCCGCAAGAAGCATCAGTGGCTTGTAGTACAAAAATAGCATTGGAATGGGATGAAAGTTTTAAAAACATGAATGATCCTTCTGGAAGATCCATTGCTTCTGTGCATGATGATGCCTATTAATAAAGAAGTTATAATACCTTGTTTTTAATGTTCACAGGGTGTAATTAAAGCCGTTCTATTCCGTAGAACGGCTTTTTTTTTGTGTATTTTTGGACCATGCAGTATACCGATGGAATTTTAGAGAAAACGTTGAAAAAATATTTTGGTTATGATACCTTTCGTGGCCAACAAAAAGAAATAGTAGAAGAAGTATTAAAAGGGAACGATGGTTTGGTAATAATGCCTACGGGTGGAGGGAAGTCTATTTGTTTTCAATTACCTGCTTTATTATTGGATGGACTTACCTTGGTTATTTCTCCGTTAATTGCCTTGATGAAAGATCAGGTAGACGGTTTAAATGCCAATGGTATTGCTGCTGCGTATTATAATAGTAGCCAGGATCACGAGGATCAATCGGATATTTTTGAGCGTGTTTTAAGCCATGATTTAAAGCTTTTATATGTGGCGCCGGAGAGTTTACAACTCTTACAAAACATCTTAAATGAAAAGTACATCAGTTGTATTGCCATAGATGAAGCCCATTGTATTTCTTCTTGGGGACACGATTTTAGACCTTCTTATCAGCAATTAGGTTTTTTTAAACGCACCATGCCCAATGTGCCAATTATAGCATTAACTGCCACGGCGGATAAAGCCACCAGAACCGATATTTTGGCACAACTTTCTATTCCTAAAGCGCCGATTTTCATCGCTTCTTTTGACCGGAAAAATATTGAAATTGAAGTAAGAACTGCGGACGATAGGATTGGACAAATAGTGCGTTTTATAAATAAAAGACCCGGAGATTCTGGAATTATTTACTGTTTAAGTAGGAAGGCTACAGAACAAATAGCGACTAAATTAGACAAGAGCGGAATTAGTGCAGCAGCCTATCATGCTGGGATGTCTTTTGATGATAGAACTCAGGTACAAGAAGATTTTATTTTTGATAAAACTCAAATAGTTTGTGCAACAGTAGCGTTTGGAATGGGGATAGATAAATCCAATGTTCGCTGGGTGATACATTATAATATGCCTAAAAACATTGAGGGTTATTATCAAGAAATAGGGAGAGCAGGGCGTGATGGACTAAAATCACATGCCTTACTTTTTCACAGTTATGCTGATGTTATTCAATTGCGAAAATTTACGGAAGGCGCCTCCAATGCCGATGTGCAAGTGGCAAAGTTAGAGCGAATGAAACAGTTTTCTGAAGCCACTACCTGCCGACGTATTTTATTGCTTAGTTATTTTGGTGAATTGTCTGAAAATTGTGGAAATTGTGATGTGTGTAAAAATCCACCTCAAATATTTGATGGAACGATCATCGCTCAAAAAGCCTTGTCTGTAATATATAGAGTGAAGGAAAAGGAAGCTGTTGGGACTATTGTAGATGTGCTACGTGGTGCTAAAAATGCCACGGTACTGGACAAAGGGTATGATCAGTTAAAATCCTACGGAATTGGAAATGATATCTCTTGGAAAGATTGGCAACAGTACCTCATTCAATTAACCAATTTAGGTTTGTGTGAAATTGCATTTCATAAACACAATGCCTTACAATTGACGGCATTTTCTGAAAAAGTACTCTATAAAGGTCAGAAAGTGAGTTTAACCAGGCCTGTAGATTTAAAGAATATAGCGAAAAGAAGTGTTAAGAAAACAGTGTCCGTTTCGACTAAAACATCCACCTTGTTTGATATATTGAAAAAATTGCGCTTTAAAATCGCTACCGCAGGTGGGATTCCTGCTTATTTAGTGTTTAGTGATGCTACCTTAAAAGAAATGGATAGAGCAAGACCTGTGTGTGACTCCGATTTTTTAGATATAAGTGGAGTAGGGCAGCGTAAACTAGAAGTGTATGGTGATGAGTTTATGGCGGAGATCACCAAATTTATACGAGATAAACCTAAAAAGAAAAATACTTTTGATGAGACTTTTAAACTGTATAAGAAAGGACTGTCTGTAAATGAAATAGCACTGAAGAGAGGGTTGAATTCAGTAACTGTCTATTCTCATATTGCAAAACTATTTACGGATGGAAAGGCGGTAAATTTATACGATTTCGTAACAAAGGAAGAGGTAGAAAAAGTTAAAATAGCAAAAAAAGAACTTGGAAGCCCGGACATGTTAAAACCATATTATGAATTTTTCGAAGGAGGAGTAGATTATACTACTATACGAATGTCCTTGGCTATTTTAGCGAAAATATAAATGTTATGATGACTTTTTTAAATCTGAAATATTTACTACTTATTGTTGTAGTATTAAGCTTTATTTCTTGTGGTTTTATTCAGCCAGGAATTGGTTATACAATTAAAAATAATGGAGATGAGTCCATTAGTAATATTAAATTATACACGTCAGAAAAGTTAGAAATTGTTACCGTTGATGACCTTAGCTCTAAGGGGCAAAAAATAGGATTCTTATCTATGAAAAAAAACGGATCTGATGGTGATTATATTATTGAGTTCACTCGAGAAAATGGAGTAGTTGTTAAAACCAATGGAGGCTACTATACGAATGGAAGGTCTTTGGATCAGGAGGTACTTATTCGTATTGAAAACGACACCGTATTCATGAAATTTACAGGGATGAAACTTTATTGATAAAGTAGCTTTTTTAACTTGAAGTGATGGGAGAGGTTTGATTTTATAAATTCTCATCTGAAAATACCTAAAAAAGACCACAATTTGTGGTCTTTTTATCTAATATCTCATTTCTTAAGTCACAAGACTAACTTACATATTCCTACGGTATTGCCCACCTACGGTAAACAATGCCTGGGTGATTTGACCAATAGAGCATATTTTTGTAGCCTCCATTAGTTGCTCGAAAATATTTTCATTGTTGATGGATTTTTCTTTAAGTAACTGTAACTGTATCGCTGTTTTTTCTTGTTCGCTATTGTGTAGGTTGTGAACGGTTTTAATTTGCTGTTGTTTTTCAGTTTCTGTTGCTCTTATCACTTCTTCGGGTAGCACTGTAGGTGAACCGTCTTTACTCAAGAATGTATTGAC
>NVRM01000113.1 GCA_002400885.1 Flavobacteriaceae bacterium | reverse complement strand
TAGATCTACGGTGTTCATTCCATTTTTAGCCACGTATATTTTAAATTCATAGGTTCCTGCTACGATATCCTTTACGTAAAAACTTGCTTTCCCATCAGAAGTTTTGGTCAATTTAACACTGGAAAAGGGGTTCATTTTCCCTGGTTTAAACACACCAAATCGAATCTCTTCTTGAGCAGACCAATATTCCGCATCAGTAATCGTAACCTCTCCAGACACCGCAAACACTTCCTCTACTTCTTCTCCACCTCCACCACCACAGCTCAGTATAAAAAAAAGCGAAGCCATCAGGCTTCCTATTTTTGTAATTTTTTTCATTTTTATAAAATTTAAATATTTCTTCCAATGTTCACAAGAAACATTGGAAGAAATTATGATTGTTTTGTATCCTTTAAAAAGCAAATTGTAATTGTACAGAGAGCATGTGTTCTGCCATCCCGTTGTCATCATCATTTTCCTTAAAAACAGAACTATGTCCATTTTTACCTAAATACTGATACATAGTTTGCAATTTCAAATTGTGTCCCACCATAAAATAATTCAATCCAATCGCTGGCATGTATAAAATACCGTCGTTATCTGTAGAATTTCTATCCATCACATCCAATCTCAAAGCTGCTTGTAACTTGTCTGTTGCAAAATACCCTGCTTGAATATAACTTCCGAAATAAGTATAATTAGGTTTAATTTGTTGTCTTTCCACAAAATCCATATTTAAGAGATAGGCCTCTCCTGAAAGATACCAACGATTGATCATATAAGACACTTCCAATCCTGCTCTCAAGTCATTTGTACTTTCGTAATTAGCCTCTACATTGTAAGAAACACTAGGAGCAATCATAAAATAGTTCCCTGTAAGATCTGCAGGATCTCCCTGATGTAATGGCATTGGACCATTAGGCATATATGCCACTCTTGCTGCGTACAACAAGGCTGGAATCCCCATATCATCACTGGTAGAACTGGTGGCTTTATTCACGCCAATCCCTGTCCCATTAAAGACCCCTACGCGGTATTCAAAGGTATTGCGAATCAATCCATGTACTTGAACTCCAATGTCAAAACCAGTAGCAATCGTTGGATTCACAGCATTGATATCAAAGTCTAGATTTACTCGGGTGGTTAAAGACCTTGGTGGTGCCATAAAAAGTGTCTGTCCTAGACGTACCAAATAAGCCTGGGTAAAAGGTGTTTTAAACTTTCCAATTCGAAATCTTAATTCGTCTTTTAAATTGATATCAAACCACGCTTGATTTAATAAACGCGCCCCAGAAGCGGAGGCATTTATAGCCAAATTAAAAGTGATTTTCTCAAAGGCTTTCCCTGCAAAACCAATCAAGGAATAAGGCACCGAAAAACCAGAGTTTAACACATTGTCCTGTTCTGCTAAGTTCAGACCTTCGTCATCGTAATAATTAAAATTTGCACGTGTTTGAATTAACACATACGGTTTAAAGAGAAAATTCTGATCCTTAGATTTCCAAGAAATCCCATCTCTCCCTGCGAGTGAAATCAATTCACTTTCAATATATTTATTTGTCAGAGTATCATTCTGACCAAAACTATRGAACATAGAAAGCATCAAAGCAAGCATGCTTATKTTTTTAACTAACTGCATCATTTGATTGTATATTTTWGTTTGTTRTTATGTTTGCTTARAAATTTGCAAGCTCCTTATTTWCGRTGTTTTTTATAGCGATACATTCCACTTCTATCAACCAACCWGGGCGACAWACGGGTGCCAATACCATCACTTTTGGRATGTCCTTATAATTRCTTTCAAAATATTCRGTAATGATTTTTTTATCTGCGACATCTCTTAAATAGATGATTAATTGYGCCACATCTTCCATCCCTGCATCCGCATCTTTCAATAAGGCTTCTACATTTAMAATSGCGCGTKCTATCTGKGCRCTCACATCATGTTCATGTACAATTTCTCCTTTATTGTCAATACTTGCCGTTCCGGAAATAAAAATATGMCGCCTGTCTCCATAGTCTACACTAGTACCRCGTTCAAAGGTCACTCCGTACTCATGGGTAGGATTYAAATTTTCTGGAGCCACTAAAAATTGCACTTGTTTTTCTTGAATTCCTCCAACACTATAAGCATCCATCAAGACATTTACATTTGGATTGGCATGTCTTCCTTCAATTCCTGTACTGGCAATAAAATGGGTATCAGTATTCATATCCAATGCATCAAAAAATGAAGATCGAGATCGTACCACACCGTCGTAATTAAAATCGACATCTTTTACAAAAAGCCACGTTCTGATACAGTTTTCTTTGATATTCATCCCTTTTTCTTCAAGGTCGTGATCCAGTGTTTCAAAAACACCAAAAGTCTGGTTATAAGAAGTTAAGGTTTTATACTCGGAAGTCAATAAGGTAGACCATACATGGGTATACCCATTTCTTTTCACCACCAATTCATGTTCTTTTTCAACTGTTTTTTGAATTGCTTGGTTCTTATCGTTTAAAATATACGCCCATAATGCCACTTTGGTGTCATTTAATGGAGGTTGCTGTACCACAGACAAGGCACACTGTTTCACGGTATCTCCAGTCCATTTTTTCATCGTGGAAAAGATACTCTCCTGATTGGCAAAATCACTGACAAAAAAGCGGGTAAAAACAAGGGATTCTTTTGGAATCTCTGCATTTCCCATATAGGTTCCTAATGCATCAAGTAAGGCATCCAATTGATTTTCAAAACGACCTGACTGCGTCGCCTCAATCATTAGGTGTGTTTCTGCTACATTATTATTTGTAAAAACAGCTTCGTTTACGACTGTTTTAGTATTGATTATTTTGTTGTATTTCATGTTTATAATGACTTCAAAAATGTTATTAATGCATCTCTATCGTTCTTTTGCATTTGCTTAAACAACTGCCTAGAGACATCTCCTTCACCCCCATGCCACATAATGGCTTCTACATAATTTCTCGCTCTAGAATCGTGTAAAAAAGTCGTGTGACCGTTCACTACGTTCTGAAGTCCAATTCCCCATAACGGTGTGGTTCTCCATTCGTCACCAGAGGCATTAAATTGTGAAAAATCATCGCCCAATTCAGGTCCCATATCATGAAGAAGAAAATCTGAATAAGGATGAATGGTTTGGTTTCCTAACCATGGCATATTGGTTCCATCTATTAATGTTACCCCTCCTGGTTTTGTATGTAATGTAGGTGTATGACACAGGTTACACTTGGCTTGATAAAACATTTTCTCTCCTTGTTTAACTACTGGATTGTCAACATATCTACGCGCAGGTACTCCTAAGGAATGCAAATAAAAATCTACATCTCCCATGTCCTTGGTGGTAATCTGAATACCATAATCTCCATCTACTTGTGACTGGCCCTCTGAAATTTCGTGAGGAAAACGGTCACTGGTGACTCCCATATCGGATAAGAAACCAAGTTCTACGGTCAAATCTGCATGCTGTGCTTTATGACCGGAAAGTCCCATCTGTCTCACATTTCTTTCGATCACCCAGTTCACTTCACCAGAGATCCCATATTCTGGGTATTCTATGTTTGACAGGGCCAATATTTCGTTTTGATCCAAAGCCATCATTAAGCCCAAACCAACATGTCTTAAAGGTGTACGCACACTCATTTCCAAATTTTCATCAGGAATTTCTTCTGCATACCAATCGGTTATTTTATAGGTAGGCGTTAACAAACTATACGTTTCTCCATCAGAAAACTTAAAAAATTCTTCCGAATATTCGACATTTAATTTTCCTTCTGGAGTGGCGCCATAAATAGCCTGATCATGTAATACCCTTCCATAATTTCTATGGTATTGATTATTGGGGGTACGTATAAAGGTTAAAAACGAAGAAAATCCATAGGGACCAGAACCACCTTCTGTAAGTAGATGAGACTTTGTCCTACCGGCACCTACATGACAACTTCCACAAGAATATCCAGAATAAACTGGGCCTAAGCCTCCATTTATAGGATTCCCATCAGCTACTCTTGGGGTGTCATACAAGGTGTCCCCTGATAAAAACCGATCCATTAAAGGCCCCGTTACCCAATCTGAAGGGGTGTCAAATGCTACACTCGTAAATGTAAAAGTTGTAGAATTTCCTGCGGATAATTCCGCTGGTTTTGCCAGTCTATTCCCAGGGGTATACATATCTGTATAGTCATCTGTTTCACAAGAGACCAGCCCTAAAATCACAAAAAGGAAGAAGCCAACGAATTGACTTCTTTCCTTAATTATTTGTATTCCTATGTTCATAAATCAGTAACTAGTTTACAATAAGTGGACGTACTTTTGTTTCTATAATTTCCTTTAATTCATTTACTGCATCCATAGCTGTTTGCACTTGAGATGCTTGTAAATTATTTCTGAATGGCGAAGGAATGGCATCAATAGCACTAATCGCATCCGTAATCAAGCCTTTTATTTCAGTATCTAAAGCTTCATTTTTTTCTTTCACAAAAGTAGAAATACTAACTTTTCTTGTAGCAACCGTGGTTCCTCCTAAGTATGAATTTTCAATACTTCTAATATTGTTTTGGAAATCCACCAATGAATTCCAACTAAACCAAGATTCTACTTCCAATACATTATTACTGGTATGTGGATCTGCAATTTTACCATTGGCCACCTCGTCAGCAATATTGATCATTCCTTGTAAAATTTCATCTACAGCATCAGACTGAGATAAATAACGACTCCCAATATTTCCTGCTTTTTTAAATTCATCTCCATAAGGTGTTCCTATTTCAATTCCTAAATCTTCCAATAAGGCCTTTTCCGATGTTCCACCATCCCATAAAGCCCATAACTTAAGAGTATCGTCACGTAACACTTCTGATACAGCAGTTAAATATTGTTTTTCTCTTAGTGTATATTTCGTAACGTCTCTTGGAGCTCCATCTTCAAACAACAAGTATTCTACCGTATGAAAACCTCTCAATACAGCACCCAAACCATCACGAACAAAATCTGCTGTCAAATCATGATTTCCGTCCAGCACTTGGTCTAACTGGTTTTTGTCCAATGGCCAAGAATCTAATAAAGGATCTAAATTATTATAGGCAGCTGGTCCAAACAAAAAAGCTTCTCCTTTTTCCCAAGGAGCTCTTGTAGTTTTCCAATATTCACAAGCGGCATCTAAATCTACTTGTGATCCCGATTTTTCAAATTCTGCAACCTTTACTAATAACAATTTTGAATTGTCTTTCATCTCTGTATAAGTAGGAACAATCGTGTGATCTACAAACTGCTCTAAAATTTTAGAAAAATCATAATCTTTAGTTACAATATCGTCTGTTTTAGAATCATCACTACAGGATACTATCACAATACTACACACCATTAGTAGCATCGAAAACTTATTAAATATTCTCATCATTTATATATTAAATTATTTACTTACTTTTTTACAAACCAATTATTAAAGACCAAACTAAGCCCTACCGTACGCTCTGCATTTAAACTACCTCCATCAATTTTACGACTGGAGTAATCTGCTTTTAAACAAAGTCCCTCCATTATCAAATAATTAACTCCCAGTGTAAACACTTCTCTTTGATAACGTGCGTCCTTAAAAACACTTCCTGATGTTCCCTGCATGGTATTGTAATATTCATACCTCACAAAAGGCAGTAATTTTTCTCCCTGTTTGTCCGTTCCAAATACATTATAGCCCGCCTCAATGGCATAGGTCATTGCGCTTTGTGCAATAGGGGTTCTTGAATATTGAATGTTTTTTGAAATACTTCTATTAATTTTAGAAATCTCTTCGCTGTCAGCAATATTTCCATAGATGAAATTACCACGAACCACCGCCCTTTTGTTTTTGTAAACGATGTCTAAATTCACAATGGAAACCGTTCCTGAAATATGTTTCATTTTTTCAGGTTTTGCAGTGTTTCCTGTGCTATTCCCATAATAGATAGACGCTCCAATGTTTAGGTTTTTTATCGTTCTATTTTCGACACGTAACACTACTGCAGGATCCGTGATTTTTATGGTTTCAAAAATTCCTTGTTGCCCATTTCGAATCCAATAGGCAGAGGAAAACCCGTTGGCATCTAAGCCATTTATCAACTGTAATTCATAAGACCATCTTCTATAATCTCCTAAAAATGAAATTCCTGTTTCATGCCAAGTCAAGGGCAACATACTCATTTCACCTTCTGGTCTTACAGTGGTAAAAAACTGTGTAGGTAAATGACGTGCGTTGGTAATCCCTATAGGCACTAACATGTGTCCAATTTTAATATTAAATGCCCTAGAGAAACTCTTTTTTATAAAAAACTGTTCCAATACAACCTCTCCTGCCTTTTCTATTTCCATCTCATATTCGCCCATTTCCTCGTACTCCAACTCTAAGCCAGCACCGGTTCCTCCATGTTCAAATTCGATTTCGGTTACAAATTCTATGTCTTTTCGAAGTTTATAATTGAATTCAAAAACCAATCGAGGTACATCTACAACAGCCCTATTGTCTGAAGGGGAACCATCTTCATGGGCATACCTATTCGGACCATAATCCATCTGTTGAAACAATAGTTCTCCATAGGCACCAAACCTATAGGTGTTATATTCGGGGTTTACATCGGGCCGAATAATCGCGTTGCTTTGTGCATTTATCTTAACTACACAAAGTAGCATCAAAAACGTGAATGTTATTCTCATCTATTCAATAATTCTATAAGAACAAAATTCATGGTTTTATACAATCTGTACAATCCCATAATAATGGGATTTTAGTAAAACTATAAATCACATAAAAAAGGGATGGAAAAAGCAGGTTTTTCTTATGATTATTTTTTATTCACATCTTGTAATGCGATATGCAGCGCATTGAATCTACGCTAAGCAACAGTATAAAAGAAAATTACACACGCCATAGATCT